>CAYGVP010000006.1:0-22239 GCA_964353385.1 uncultured Dehalococcoidaceae bacterium | reverse complement strand
TGCGGAAAAAGGTGGTAATGCCGACCAGCGCCGGCAGAGCAATGCCGTAAACGATGTACTGGGAAGGTATCTTAAAGAACAGATCGACGAGGGGCAGGGTGATAAAGAGGAAAGCCATAGAGGGCGTGACATTACGCTTGAGGATGAGAATCAGTAAAGTTGGAAGAGTGAGCACCAGCATGGGAAAGGTTACCAGGACGTATAAAATACCGATGGTAGTGCTGACGCCGCGGCCGCCCCGGAAACCGAGAAAAACGGGCCAGTTGTGGCCGACGACGGCGACTATGCCCGCAAGCAGGACGATCGGCTGGGATATGCTGGCCGCCTGGGCGATGAGTATTACCGCCGAACCCTTAGCGGCATCAATAACGCCGACGAAGATGCCTGCCCTGGAGCCAAGTTCGCGATAGGCGTTGGCAGCGCCGGCGTTTTCATCACCTATACGGCGGATATCGCGGCCGACGGTAAAGCGCCCGACGATATAAGACGTAGGAATGGAGCCGAGGAGATAGCTTAATATAATAATGAACCAGGGCATATTTATTTTCTCCAGTGCCGGGAGAGGGACTCGAACCCACAAGGATTGCTCCGGCGGATTTTAAGTCCGCTGCGTCTGCCATTCCGCCATCCCGGCCTGTATAAAGTAATTTTAGGGGGCGGAGAGCGGGGTGTCAAGGCGAGGAGGTTAAAAAGGGTGAAACTTTAAATACTAAACTCTAAATATTGAATAAGGTAAAAAAAAGCACACGGCAAGCGAGCCTGTTTAGGTTGCTTACCGTGTACAAGGATGATTCAAATTTCAATGCAAATATTTACTATTTCGGGGGCGCAGGTGGGGGTGCGGGAGGATTAGCTGGCGGAGGTTGAGAGGGTTTAGCAGGCGGATTCAATTTGCGATAGTCCATATAGCCAACATAAATTAAGCCCAACGCAGCAATTAAAGCGATAATGAGGCCGAAGCCTACACCGGCTCCACCCAAACCCGCCCAGGCGAGGATGACACCGAGTAACGCCAGAACACCGGCGCCAATGGTACCCCACACCCTGTATTTCTGGTTAATAAGAAACGAGGCTCCAGCGCCGACAATGCTCATGATCAATGTGAGGACGCCACCCCCATGTCCGGTACCGTTAGCCGAAGCGCTAAAGCCCATGACGCTTACAGTAGCCCAGGGTAAAAATACCATGATGAAAAGGATTACGCTGACTACCAGGGTTGGCAAATAAGGTTTGGTTTTAAAATAGGTATTCAATTGACCCCTCCTTTTATTCTAAAATTACCTTTTTAGTACTGCTTACGAGCACCTGGCTCGTTGTTGTGTTTAATTAAATATGATTATGCCCATATATCTTGTTCAGGATATTTATTGCTGTGGAGGCGGGGGAGCAGGGGGAGGAGATTGAATAGGCTGGTTTGGTTTACCGGGTTGCTCAAGTTTGCGGTATTCCAGGTAACCAGCGGCTATCAATCCAAGTGAAGCTATCAGAGCGATGATAAGCCCGTAGCCTGCTTCTAATCCTTCGAGGCGCGCCCAGTAAACGGCTACGCCGACTATTGCCAGTATCCCGATGAGAATGGTACTTAAAGACCTGATTCTTGGACCAGTGATAAAAGATGCCGAAACTCCTAATATACTCATTACAAATACAAGCAGGCCCCAGTTTCTAAAGCCGTTCTCGGTGAGCCCAGCAAAGGATTTCCAGGGTAAAAAAACGATAATCAAGAGGATTACGCTAATGACTAATGTTGGTAAATTCGGTTTAGTTGAAAGTTTCAAATAGGTTTTTCACCTCCTGTCTTAAAATATTTACCCAGGAATTCCTATTTAAGAATTTCCCTTATATTTCACCTCCTCGAATAAAGGTGATTCTGCTATGTTAAGGAAAATATTAATATTAGCAATATTGTAGTCGCTTATATGAAGGGTGTCAAGGAATTTTGGGATTTTTAATGAAATTTTTAAAAAAGTATTGACAAAAGCACTATTTAGTATTATTATGCGCAAATAGCGATGAAACAAAACGAGGTCAAGCCCAGATTCGCAAAAGGGCAGAAGGTTATCATCAAGCCCGTTGACGAAAAGGGCACAACGAGGCGCGAGTATAGCGTTAACGAGTATGCCGGTCAGGTGGGCGAAATTTCCGGTTACTATTACATCAGCCCGCGTACCGGGCAGATATTCTTTATTTATAACGTACGCGTGGGCAAGGAAAAAAAGGAAATAGTAGTTTACGAGGACGAGCTGGAACCGGTGTTGTGGTAGAGGGGTAAGGCGTAGGAAAGGTGCAGGCTGCTATAGAACGGCAGCCTTTTTATTAAAAAAAATTGGAGGCGACGACCGGATTCGAACCGGTGAATAGGGGTTTTGCAGACCCCCGCCTTGCCACTTGGCCACGTCGCCCTTCAGGGTGAACCCTTCAATATGAACACTCAGGGTAAACCTTCAGGGTGAACCCCAACGTATTCCATTCTAAAGTAAAACGGAGAATGATGCAATATTGGGGAATTATTCCTGAGGAATTGAGATAAGCCTCACCCCCTTGCCCTTCAGGCTGAACCCCCTCTCCAAGAGACAACTGGTTCCCGACTTTCGTCGGGATGGTTAAAAGGAGAAAAGGAAACCAGTTTGGAGAGGGGGTTTTATTTTTTAAAAGAGGGGTCTGCACCTCCTTCGGCAGGCTCACTTCGTGGTGACTCAGTGGAACCAGGACAGGCTCTCTTAACACCCCGTTTGGGGGAGACAGGAACCCTTAGGCAAGTGTTCGGCTACGCTCACACTAAAGCTTACTTCGCGACTCGCAATGACAGGTATCCTTGCAGGCAAAATCAAATATCTGGTATTCTAGGGCATAAGGCCTCGACAAAAAGGCTCGGCCTGAAGGTTTTGGTTGCGCAGGAGGTGCCGCGATGAAACAGACCTATGCTTCCGCCGGCGTGGATATCGACCTGAAGTCTAAAGCAATCGCGAAAATAGGCAGGTATGCCAAGGCTACCCTCCGTCCCGAGGTCTTAAGCGGGGTGGGGTTTTTCGGGGGGCTTTACGAGATGAAGGGCTACAAAAATCCGGTTATCGTCTCCAGCGTGGATGGGGTGGGGACAAAGCTAAAGCTGGCCTCCGCTCTCAATATATTTGACACGGTGGGCAAGGACATCGTCAACCACTGTGTCAATGATATTTTCACCTGCGGGGCGGAGCCCATATTTTTCCTCGACTATATCGCCATGGGGAAAGTGGTGCCGGAAAAGCTGGAAGCCATCGGCAGGGGGCTGGCGGAAGCCTGTATAGAGGTGGGCTGCGCCTTAATCGGCGGGGAAACGGCGGAAATGCCGGGCGTCTATCACGGCGACGACTTCGACCTGGTGGGGTTTGTGGCGGGGGTGGTAGAAAAAGAAAAGATAAAGATGGGCAAGGATATCGTCGTTGGGGACGCAATTCTGGCTTTGCCTTCTAACGGACTGCACACCAACGGCTATTCGCTGGCGCGCAAGGTCTTCGGGGAGACAGCGCCGGCTTTAAACAAGCGCTACGCGGAACTGGGAAAAACGGTGGGCGAGGCGCTGATGGCAACGCACATTTGCTATTACAATAGGCTTAAATCACTGCTGAAAGATATCAAGGGGCTGGCGCACATTACGGGCGGGGGAATAGTGGGCAATATTCCACGCACTTTACCGAAAGGACTGGCGGCGCAGCTGGACAGTCGCAAATGGCGAGTGCCGCCTATCTTTAGGCTTTTACAGAAAAAGGGCAACGTGGACATCGCGGAAATGTACCGCGTTTTCAACATGGGCATAGGCATGGCGGTGATATGCGCGCCGGAGAAAGTTAAGAAACTGATCAAAGCGCTGCCGGAGTCGATGGTAGTGGGGGAGGTAGTAAAGCAAAAAGGGATAGCAAGAGTAATCATCGATGGGCAGGGCTACCGGCAGGATAAAGTGGCGTAAAAGAGGTGGGCTATGGCTAATGCGGTGCTGGTAATCGATATGCTGCGGGGATTCATGGAGGAGGGGTATCCGCTGTACGGCGGAAAGAAAGTACGACAGATTATCCCGAATATCCAACGATTATTGGAAAAAGAAATACCCAAAGGCTCAAAAATATTCTATGTCTGCGACAATCACGACGCGGACGACCTCGAGTTTAAGATGTTTCCGCCGCACTGCATTGCCGGGACGAAAGAATCAGAAGTAATACCAGAGCTGGCAAAGTTCCCCGGCGAAATTATCACGAAAAAACGTTACAGCGCTTTTTATGGCACCGACCTCGAACAGAAATTAAAAAAGCTAAAGCCGGGCAAGCTAATCGTGTGCGGCGTGCTGACCAATATCTGTGTTATGCACACTGTCGCAGATGCCCGAAATCGCGACTATACAGTGGAGATACCGGTGAACTGCGTAGCTTCGCCGGATGAGGCAGCCCACCGCTTTGCACTGGAGCACATAGAAAAGGTGCTCGGGGCCAGGCTCGTTTAGGAGGTGAAACATGCCAGTACCGAAGTTTAAAACGTCCAAGGAAGTGCTTTCCGGCGATACCGCCGACATTTATTTCGCGCGTACGATAGAAATATTAAAGAAAGAAGGTATCAATCCTAAAGCCACAATGGAGGTTTTCGGGAGCCGAGCAGGCATACTCTGCGGCATGGAGGAAGTGAAAGCGCTGCTGGATGAGGTCTTACCGAAAAACAATCGAGAAGTATGGGCTTTAGACGAAGGCGAGACGATGTCGGCTAAAGAGGTGGTGCTGCGCATTACTGCGCCTTACCAGAGCTACGGCGTTTACGAGACCTCGATAATAGGGATTTTAGCCCACTGCAGCGGCTGGGCGACGGCCGCGCGCGAGTGCGCGGAGGCGGCGGGAGGGGTACCGCTCGTCAGCTTCGGGGCGAGGCACGTGCATCCGGCGGTGGCAGGGGTAATGGACTATGCGGCGGTGGTGGGGGGCTGCACCGGGTGTTCCAGCATCAACGGCGCCAGGCTGGCAGGCGTGGAGGCGTCCGGCACGATGCCTCATGCCCTGATTCTGGTGGTGGGGGATACGGTGAAAGCCACCATGCTTTTCGATAAGCACATGCCGCCGGAGGTGCCGCGTGTGTCGCTGGTGGACACATTTAAGGACGAGGCGGAGGAGAGTCTGCGGGTGGCGGAAGCGCTGGGAAAAAAGCTGAAGAGCGTGCGACTCGATACCCCCAGCGAACGGGGAAGGGTAACCGCCGAACTGGTGAAGGAAGTACGGGCGCGCTTAGACCTGGCGGGCTTCAAACATGTGGGCATCTTCGTGAGCGGGGGGATAGACCCCGAGCGGATGAGGTATTTTAGGGAGCACGGCGCCCCCGTGGATGGGTACGGGGTGGGGAGCTATATCAGCGGCGCCAAGCCGATAGATTTTACAGCCGACCTGCACGAGATAGAAGGCAAGCCAATCGCCAAGCGGGGACGCATACCGGGCATTACGCCGAATCCGCGATTGAAGCGGATAATCTAAATCTTCTTGAACTCAATTTGCAGTATTTTTTTGGTGTCCGGCCGGACTTTGAAGCGTTCATCAATGCGGAGGCCGACCACCCACAAAATTTTATCACCGGAACAGACAACGGGGATACGGCGTCGCCATGCTTGAGGAACCCGGGCGTCAATCATAAAAACATTAAGCTTCTTAGGCTGCGCCATGCCCAGCGGCTGAAAGCGGTCGCCGGGCAAGCGATGGCGGACGGCGAGTTTCTTACCGACCTTATCAAAGTCGAAACAGGCAGAAAGGTCATTAGCTTTATTACTCCGTGATTTAAACGCGGATTTCGTAATAATGTCGGTATTTACTTCCCAGTCGGAAAATACTGTTTTGCCCGGTATCTTTAAAGCTACTTCTCCTGCCAAGGTGGGGAAGGGGCAAAGCGAGAGAGAGTCGGGAGAGAGGACATATCTGTCATATTCGATAGTGAAATTAATGCCGAAAGGCAAGCCGATAATTTTTCCGGCGGGCTTGCCCAGGGCTTCAATGATTTCCTCGACGTGACCGGCTTCAATGTCTTTGAGACTGCCCAGGAGCAATTCGATAGAAATACGCAGCAATTGGCGCTGCAGGGCGGGGGGCAGAGCGAGAAAGTTTTTCTTTTTAATGACGACCGAGTTTTTCCCGGTGGAAATAATGCCTTTCATCAGTCGGCGCGCCTCTGTTTCGATAAAATCAAGGTCGTCAGCGGCGGTGTGGGAAAGGCGAAGTAAAGCTTGAGCTATCTGCGGATTGTACTTTTGGAGTTCAGGGAGAAGGCGGAGGCGGACTTTATTACGCCGCGGTTCTAATGAAAGATTGGAGGCGTCGAGGCGGGGCTTGAGCTTAAGGGCGCGGCAATAAGCAACGGTATCCTCACGGCTCAAACATAAGAGAGGACGGATAACGGTCAGGCTGCCGCCGGATACATTCATTTCACTGACGGGCGTTAAGCCGCGCAGTCCCCGCGTGCCGCTGCCGCGAATTAAATGCATGAGCAGTGTTTCAATATGGTCGCCGGAGGTGTGGCCCACGGCAACTTTGAGAGCCCCGGCCTCTTTAGCGACACCAGCAAGAAAGTCGTAACGAACTTCGCGGGCGGCCTCTTCCAGGGAAAGGCGGTGTTTCTTTTGATAAAGCTTTATGTCGCGGGAGGCTATTGTCACAGACAGGGAGAGTCGTTTAGCCAGCCCAGCCACATATTTAGCGTCGGCTTCGGACTCTTTGCCGCGCAGCTGGTGATTGAGGTGGGCGATATGCAGGTCGATGCCAAGCTCCTGGGACAGTCGCGAAAGGATATGCAGCAGGCAGACGGAGTCCGGCCCGCCGGAAACAGCCACCACCAGTTTTTCGCCCGGCGAGACGAGTTTCTTTTGAAGAATATAGGTGAGGACTTTTTGTTCAAGAGCGGAGGTTTTTCCAGTTACCATCTGTAATTTTCGCCTTCTTCAGAATATGCATCTAGCTAGTTTGAAGCATCAATTTGCAGCGATGTATCGCTGCGGGGTATTGGGTAAAGCCTAAAGCGGCGGCGACCTGCTCCGGCCGGCCGGAGCCGGTACTATCGCAGCGGAGCCGCATACCCATATTACAATAGCCCTTACGCCAGTCGATGAGCCAGAGGTCGTCAATGAGGGGACGCAGGTCGTATTTATGGGGTCCGGTATCGCGCTGGTGCTGCCAGGGGAGGCTTGCTTTATCCAGCAGGGAGTTTATGGTCGATTCTATTTCGATTTTGGTTTTATCGGTAGCGATGGCGACGATGTATTCCGCCTGGCGGACCTGCGATTGCAGAGAAGGCAGATTAAGGGGGGTATTGAAGACGCCCTCGATGGTGATGCCGCGCGGCAGCTGCGGGCCGACAACGGCGGAAAAGGAGTGGGGCGAGAGGAATTTTTCCAGCACGATATCCATCAGTTCAGCCTCACTGGTGACGCCCAGGGCTAAAGGCAGCGCCAGGGACATACGGGGGTGGGGGTTAAAGCCCTCGGAATAACCCAGAGCAATACCGGCGCGGTTAAACGCCCGCTGCCACAAGCGCATTAAATCAAGGTGGGAGATATATTTGAGCTCCTCGCCGCGGCTGAACCTGATACGCAAACGCTGCATAAAAATAAACTCTCCAGAAGTTAATCATAACATCGGGGTAGGGAGGGGTGTCAAAAAGAAGACGGGGCAATTGTGTTAAAATAATATAGATATTCGAGGAAAGGGGAGGGAGAAACGATGAAGAATACGATATTATTCGTGATGATTGTGATGACGCTGTTGGTGCTGCTTACGGCTTGCGGCTCCGGCGCGACGACGACCAGTACGGCGGTAACGCAAACGCCGACCACCACTTCTCCTACACAAACGACAACTTCCCCCGCGACGACCAGTCCGACGGCAACGACCACGCCTCCAACTACCACCCTTGTTAGCACTATTGATGACGATAACCGCGTGGCGATAAAAATGGTGGACTTTTTATATAACCTGGAGGCTATCCAGAACTATTATGATGACGGTGTGAACGCCATGGCGACTTTCCAGGTGGAGTCTACTAAAAACGGCATTAAGGCAGCTAGAGGCGCTGATAAAGTGCCGCAGGAATTTAAGAACAAACTGCCGCCCAAGGGAGCTATGCCGGCGCCTGCAGGTGCCTGCCCAGCCGCGGCGGACCCCAAGGTGACCTTTAAGACCAAAGCCAACGAGCCTGTTACCCCGGAAATGATTGCCGAGAAAGCTCTGGAATCTATACCTACGGAATATGTCACCGTAGCGCAAGAAGAGGCTACTAGCCTCGTTTCTTATATTGAAGACCTGGTCCCGCTGGGCGACACTCGCCTAGCGACGCCGGAAGGCTGGAACACACTACTATGGGACAAGTTGAGTGATTTACGGAAACCCGCCGAATCGCTGTGGGATTACCAGCTGTGGAACGCTGCTCCGGATATCGAAACAGACATTGTGAATCAATATTACGATCGTCTGGTAGCCGACGGCGCGCCGCCAATCGTTCTTGCGGCTTATAAAGCATCCGATGTTTCCGGCTGGTATGCTAATCAGGAGGCGGCGCCGGAAGACGCGCTGGCGCAAATGGATATCGAGGCAGAACTTACCGGCTCTTTCAACGGGGTAGTGCATGAGCAGCGCGATTTCACCATCGAGGGCGCTGGACGGACTCCTACTTATGGCATACAAACCGGCGATGGCATTGTTACATGGGACGCGCCGGGAGTCGGTCCGGTGGATATGTCCGTCGATATTAAACTCGATAAGTTTGATGAGATGGGCAGGGCTATCGGCGGCATGGTGGTCGCTGACGCTATCGATTATGAAGGCTACCAGGTAGTCTTTACGTTTAAGCCGGACGGCAGCAAAGACGGCGTGGTGATGAAGGACGGGAAGGAACTGGGGTATCTGACGATGACCGTCGACCACTCGAAGTTCGAGAACTATGTGGATATCAAGACGGGCACCGAGATGGAAATCCCCGAAGATATCAAGCCGAAGTAGGCTTAAGAGCGAGGCTGACGCCGTTAGGTTTAAAGAAAGTCGTTAGTAATTCGTTAAGGTTCGGCATAACTGGATATTGAAAACAGGAGGGGGAAAGGGTGTAAAAATTACAATGTCATTCCAGCGAAGGCTGGAATCCATTTATGAACGCAATATGAGGTGGAAATGCTTGATGGATTCTGGCCTACGCCAGAATGACAGTGGGGAAAAGGGGAGAGGCGGGAACGCCTTAGGCCATTCCGTTGAAAAACGGAATCCAGGTAGAACCGATAATAACTGGATCCCGATTTGCATCGGGATGGTTGGGGGAAAAGGGGAGAGGGGGAAAACTATTGAGAGGGGGCTGCGCCCCCTCTCGCGACGCACTCCCGCTTGAGAAGGGGAAAAGGGGAGGGGGTTAAATGGCCCTTTTTGTTTTTACTGATAATTTATTAGTATTAGTACCCCAATTTATTGGCAAATCCATTAGTTCAGCTTGACGCATAATTACAAGTTGATAAAATTGGAGCTGTTTTTCCCATGCTGGTAATATATGGGATGCAACATATGAATTAGACTTTTTAATTTCTTTAGATAAATGAGGAATCGGGAATCTCTCAAATTCCATTAAGTGACGAGTTAATATATTATTGCAACTCATACAAATCATTTTGTTGTATTCGACTAAAGGGAAAGCGTAACTTTCATACCAATGATGCTTAATTAGATATTTAAGGTTACCACAACAAGGACAAACCGCAACTCCACAATCTATCATTGTTTGCAATAGAAATGTCAATTGTTCGTCAATATCTAAAGATGAAAACTTACACTTGTCGTTATTAAGACCTAAAGCGTCAGTCAATGATTTCTGTTTATTTGAAAGAGCCATTTTACAACTTCACCGAATAATTAACTATATTCCTTTAGCACTTCGTATAACCGCAAGCCGGGCAGTGGTAGCAGCCTTCGGAGAAGACGAGCATATTGGAGCATTCCGGGCACTGACCGACCATATTTTTAGCCAGGCCGTAGTCCTCCAGCTTGGGCTTTTCTTCCGTATTAATATGCTTTTCCAGTACGCTGGCGATAGCGTCGGCGCATGACAATATAGACTTGCCGCCTTCCCATGAAATCGAGGAGCAGCGGATGCCACGCAGTTGTTTGACTACCTGTGCAACATCCACCCCCGAGCGTAATGACAACGTGATAAGGCGACAGATCGCCTCTACCTGCGCAGATGCACAAGCTCCGGACTTCCCCAGTGTGGCAAATACTTCGAAGATGCCCTTGTCGTCATAAGCAACGGTGACATAGAGATTGCCGCAGCCGGTGTTGACCTTGGTAATCGTCCCTTTAGTTTCCGAGGGGCGTTTGCGGGGAGCGCGGGCGGCGGTTTCTTCTAAAGCTTTTTCAGGTTTCTTGCCGGTGGTGAGCACCTGGCTATCCCGGGAGCGGTCGCGGTAGATGGTAATGCCTTTAAGTCCTTCCTCATAAGCGAGCATGTAGGCATGAGCGGTATCCTCGCGGGTGGCTTCGTGAGGGAAGTTGATGGTCTTGGAGACGGCGTTATCGGTAGAACGCTGGAAAGCCGCCTGCATCTTCACGTGCCATTCCGGGGTGATTTCATGGGCGGTGACAAAGACGCGCTTAATTTTATCCGGCGCTCCTTTAATTTCGCTTAGATGAGCGCCTTCCGCCAATTTTTTCATAAGCTCATCGGAATAGAAGCCGCCCTTTTTCGCCGCTTCTTCAAAATAGGGATTCACCTCGACGAAGGGGGTGCCGTCGAGGACGGTTTTGGTATAACTTAAAGCAAAGAGGGGCTCGATGCCGCTGGAGCAGCCGGCAATCATGCTTAAAGTGCCGGTGGGGGCGATGGTAGTGCGTGTGGCGTTGCGCACCTGTGGGCCGTCCGGGACATCATAGATACTGCCTTTGAAAGCTGGGAAAGTCCCGCGCTCTTTAGCCAGTTCTACCGAGGCTTCGGTGGCTTTTTTATTGATAAAAGCCATCAGGTCCTCGGCAACCTCTAATGCTTCGTGGGAGTTGTACGGCACGCCGAGCATGACCAGCATATCCGCAAAGCCCATGATGCCGAGGCCGATTTTACGGGTCTTCTTAGTCATTTCTTCAATCTGCTGCAGCGGGAACTTATTAACGTCGATAACGTTATCCAAGAAGCGTACGCCTGTTTTGACCATGCGTGCCAGCTTGGAATAATCGATTTCATAAGCGCTGCCCTTCTTTTTCATCATCTTGGAAAGGTTAATGGAAGCCAAATTGCAGGACTCGTAGGGGAGGAGGGGCTGCTCGCCGCAGGGGTTGGTGCTTTCGATTTTGCCGAGGTGGGGGGTGGGATTAGCCTCGTTAATGCGGTCGATAAAGATAATACCGGGGTCGCCCGTACGCCACGCCATATCCACTATTTTCCCGAAGACCTCTTTAGCGTTAAGCTTGCCAACGACTTCTTTAGTATGCGGATTGATAAGGTCATAGTCGTCGCCCGCTTTGACCGCTTCCATGAAGTCGGCGGTGATGGCTACGGAAAGATTAAAGTTAGTAAAGGCGGACTGGTTGGCTTTAGCTTCAATAAACTTCATGATGTCCGGGTGGTCGATATTAAGGATGCCCATATTGGCGCCGCGCCGGGTACCGCCCTGCTTGGTGACGTCAGTAACGGTATCGAAGGCGCGCATAAATGATACCGGGCCGCTGGCTACACCGCCGGTAGAACCGACCACATCATTTTCCGGGCGGAGGCGGGAGAAAGAGAAGCCGGTGCCGCCGCCGCTCTTGTGGATAAGGGCGGTATATTTAACGGCATCGAAAATCGACTCCATGGAGTCTTCGACGGGGAGAACGAAGCAGGCGGAGAGCTGTCCCAGCTTCTTTCCGGCATTCATTAACGTGGGGGAGTTGGGGAGGAACTCCAGGCCGTACATAAGTCTATAAAATACGTCTTCGATAGCTTTGGTATTAGCCCTGGGGTCATAGAGAAGCTCCGCCGCAGCAATAGCTTTTGCCACCCGGTGGAACATTTCCTCCGGTTTTTCAATCACATTGCCTTTGTTGTCCCGTAATAAATAGCGCTTTTCCAGCACCTGAAGAGCCGTATCGGTCAGGCCGTTGGAGGATAAAGTTTCTTTAGCTGTCTTGACTTCGGTTTCGGTTTCCATTTCGGCTTTGACCTCCTCTTTAAGTACCGGTTCTGGCGAGGGTTTTTCTGCGTTAAGGACTTCCATGACCATGGCTTCGATTTCGGCTTCGGTGGGCATCCTGCCGTGGGGCGCCTGGCGGGAACGACGGTCTACCAGCTCTTCCATGCCGGGCAGGGTAGGCAGGGCTTGCGACTGGGCTTTTTCGAGTCGCTCAATAACTTGAGAGGTAAGCTTTTCCACGAGCTTGCGGTCGCGAATACCCATAGCCGCGGCGTTATCGAAGACAATGCGGGCAATCTGGCTGCGATTGACAGGCGAAGAGCTTCTACGGCCGTGGTTACTAACGTTCATCTCTTTGCCCTCCGCGGGGCTCTAATCTGGACGGGCAACTCCTCCTGTTCAAAAAGGGGAAGCTGGTCGGCGGGGGGTGAAGGGGCGCGGCTGGCGAGGCTATCCACCTCTTCTTTGAGTGTGGTGATGTCTGCAAACTCGCGGTAAACGCTGGCAAAGCGGAGATAAGCGATATGGTCGAGTTTTTTAAGCTTAGCCATAACGAGGTCGCCGATATGGGAGCTGGGCACCTCGGCATGGCCAAACTGGTAAAGTTCCCCTTCGATTTCATCGACGAGTTTACCTACAGCGCAATCGGGGAGGGGCCTTTTATCGCAGGCTTTGCGGATGCCGGCTAAAAGCTTTTCGCGGATGAACTCCTCGCGGCGTCCGTCCTTTTTAATGACAAAGAGACTGGCGCGCTGGAGTCGCTCATAGGTGGTGAAACGCAAATCACACCGCAGGCACTGGCGCCGGCGGCGGATGCCGTCGTTAACATCACGCGAGTCGATTACCTTTGAATCGTTATAGCCGCAGAAGGGACAGTTCAAACGCCAACCTCCACAAAAGGTGGTATCAAGGCTTATAATTTACCACTACAGATTGTGTTTGTCAACAGGTTTTCAGGAAGAAAATTAACATATTGTTAAAATATATTTTGCGGCTTTACCGGATTAGCGGGAAAGCAACGGCTTGTAAAGGAATAGTAGCCAGAGCAAAATCCCTCTGTCTCTCCCTTTACGAAAGGGAGACTTCCCCACCCTGAGCTGCGCTGGAATGACATCACGCGGCTTTACCGGATTAGCGGGATGGGATATGATAACTTTAAGGATTAAAGAATGAATTACCAGGAATCGCTGGAATATCTATTAAGGTTCGCGGACTATGAAAGGCTGCCGCGTTCCGGAATTGTGTGGGACATAAAGCGCATCGAGAGGCTGCTGGCAAGGCTAAACAACCCGCACCTGCATGCCAAGACGGTGCACGTGACAGGGACAAAGGGGAAGGGCAGCACCTCGGCCATGATAGCGTCGATTCTGAAAAGCGCGGGGTATAAGGTTGGGCTTTATACCTCCCCCCACCTCCTATCGTTCACGGAAAGGATACAGGTGAACGGCAAGCCTATAGCGGAGGAGGGCTGGGCAGAGCTGGTCGAGATGCTAAAGTGGCATGTGGACGGTGAGAATAAGCTAGGCGATTTAGGAGAGCTGACGACCTTCGAGATATACACGGCGATGGCGTTCCTGCATTTCCAGCGCGTGAAGGCGGACTGGCAGGTGATAGAGGTGGGGCTGGGGGGAAGAATCGATGCGACGAACGTCGTGAGGCCGGAGGTCTGCGTGATAACGTCCGTCAGCTACGACCACACGGACGTGCTGGGGGATACTTTAGCCAAGATAGCCGGGGAGAAGTGCGGCATCATAAAACCGGGGGCGGAGGTGGTGAGCGCTCCGCAGTTCCTCGAGGCCAGGGAGGTCATCGAGAGGGCGTGTAAAGAGAAGGGCGTCCGACTCGTTAAAGTGGGACAGGACGTGACGTGGGAGAAGGGCGGATTTAATGAAAAGGGGCAGAAATTCGTCGTCAAAGGATTAAAGGGGGAGTACAAGTTGGAGATACCGCTGCTCGGGGAATTCCAGATGGAAAACGCGGCTAACGCCGTCGCCGCCATCGAACTGCTAATCGAAAAAGGGGCGAAAATAACGTCCAAGAACATCGTCGCAGGACTAAAGAAAGTGAACTGGCCGGGTCGCTTACAGATACTAAGGAAAAAGCCGTGGGTCATCGTCGACGGGGCGCATAACGCCTACTCCATGCAGAGACTGGGCGAGGCGCTGAAGGGGTATTTCAAGTACGACAAGGCGAAGCTGATACTGGGGTTCGGGGCGGACAAAGACGTGCCGGGCATGGCGGCGGAGGCAGTGAAGGTAACGGACGACATCATCCTGGTGGCATCCAGGCACCCGAGGGCGCTCAAGGCGGAGGCTTTGGCGGCGGAGTTTAAGAAGCACGGGGTGACGCCTCGGGCGGCGGAAAGCGTTAAGGAGGCGATGAAGCTGGCGCTGGGGGAGGCGGGGCCTAAAGACCTGATATGCGCGGCGGGGAGCATCTTTGTGATAGCGGAGGTGATGGAGGAGATGGGGGGTTGGGGGAAATAACCAAGATACAAGATACAATAACCAAGAAAAATTCAAATTTCAAAAGTTAAAAACACAGATTAAAATTTAAATCTTACCCAACCCCATACCACCAGATTTGCTTGAATTGTTTTGGGTTTTTTAAATATTTTTTTCAATTGTCTTTAGCTTAAAACCGTAGCTGAATTGTTTTTAATTGTTTTATGATAAGTTAGCTTTACGACCTCTCTTCCTCTTATCCCTCTCTCCGTACACAGAGAGGGGGAGGGCTCTTGACAAATGTGACACAATGTGATACATTTATATATTGGAGTAAACGTTGAGAATTGATGAACTAGAGTGGGACGATGAAAATATAGAACACATCGCCCGGCATAATGTGACACCTAAAGAAGTCGAGGATGTCTGCTCCGGATTGAATATAAGTGAAAAACAAGGTAATAACCGGTATATCTTAAGCGGGCAATCGGGAGAAGGAAGATATCTTAACGTTGTAGTTGAGAGGATTAGTAAAGGATTGTTCCGGCCAATAACTGCTTACCAGATGAATGAGGGACAAAAAGCCAGATATAGAAAGAGAGTGGATAAGTAGGGAGGAGAGAAATATGACAACGAAGAAAAATAAAATACCAGTATTTAAAACTCTGGAAGAAGAAAGGGCATACTGGGATGCTCGCGGGCCGTTAGCTGATGGGCATAAGGGGACAATTAACAAACCAAGACCCAAACAAAAGCTTACTTCATTTTTGGCGGTGCGTTTGACCGGCGAGGAACTGACAAAATTACGTGATATAGCGGCTAAACAAGGTGTCGGACCATCTACATTTGCCAGGATGATTCTTTCTTCGGTAATTAAACAGGGGGATATGTTGCCCAATCAATTATCTTTTGGTGAAATCATGTATTCACTTACAAGTCGTTTTTCACAGGAAGATGTAAAAAAATTTGATGATCTCTTAAAAGATGTAATAATAGGTGATCCAGACAATCCAGCTTTGCTGGTATTTTCTGGGCAAAGAGAAACATGGGAAAAATTTGCATCTATGTTCTTTGAACGTTTACTAGGTGTGCAAGTAGTTCCAACTGAAAACGAAAATTTAAAAAAAGTTCGGGAGATAGTTGAGAAATAAATAAAATGGCAAGAGATATTTTTGGCAATATAATTCGTACTGATTTGTATGGTAACAAGATACCTAAGAAAAAAATAAAAAGAGATGTAATTGCAGAAAATAGAAGAAAAGGTAAGGCAGCCGAAGAATCTTATCGTATGAATGCATTCTTACGTGGTGTTAAAGTTGAGAGATCGCCCCGTGGAAAAGACTTTATTGAAAGACAAACGGATTGGTTAACGGGTAAAGTGAAGCGGACAACTCATGTGGAAGTGAAGAGTTCAAAGACTGCACCATTATCTAAACTTCAAAATAAGACAAAGAAAAAGAAATCTAACTATAAGGTTATTAGAATAAATCCACTGATTTATTAATGACATACTATTGTTTTGGCTTAGGCCATGGTTGAGGAGGTTCAATTTTTCTCGGAAAAGTAAAATCCTTTTTACCTGGTGATTCACGCGCAGGTACTGTTTTGGGTTGTGGTGATGGTTTTGGAGCTTCTTTATCTGGTGACATTTAGTTATCCTCCGGAATAAAAAAAGATTCTGCAGGTAATTCTTGATTGACCAGTTCTTGATACTTTATTCTCATTTTTAAACTAGGTTGTTCAGGGCCTTCTTTTTGTTTAGTATCGGATTCAATATCGAGTAACTGATGGAAACGTTTGACCATTTCATCGTTATATTGTTTTTTCTCTTTTATTGAAATTTCCAGTTTATAAAAACCATCATCAATCAGACACCAACTTGAATATAGTTCACTTTTTTGTTTTATGCGGTTAGCAATATTTAAAATAGGAACAATTACTACTGTTATTGCAGCAATTGCTCCGATTATTTTCCATGCGATATTTCCTATACTTGTTTCCCAAAACCACAGACCTGCAACAACTGAAGAAGTTGAAATAGCAGCAATTATATCAAAAACCATTTTCCAACGTTTTAGTACTCTAATTTGATATTGATAAATGTATAAATTAAAACGTGCAGTACGAAACTCATCATGAACTAACCAAATAGGGTGTTGATTGTTGATAGTCAAATAATATTCCTTAAAGATTAATCGTTTAAATGAAAGAATATACCTGAAAAGAAGTTTTGTCAATAGGTTATGTTAAATATCTCAATTCCCCAACCTCCTCCCCTCCACCACTATATCCTCCCCGCTTCTATAGACCTTATCAAAGGTCAGCTTGTAAGCTTTACTTAAGTCGGTAATATTAAGGTCGCCGACGGAGTCGGTGCCTTTGCCAAGGATTTTGGGGGCGATGATGGCGACCAGCTTATCCATGAGGTTAAGTCGGAGGAAAGAGGTAATTACAGCGCCGCCGCCCTCAACTAATAAAGAGGTAATATCCCGTTCCCCTAAAGTTTTCAGTAGTTTCTTTAAGTCCACATGACCGTCTTTATCCGGCGGGGTAATCAAGACCTCGATGCCCATCTTTTTTAAAGCGGCGAGCTTTTGTTTAGTCGCGCGGGGGGTGGCGGCAATTAAAGTTCTAGCTTTGTCCTGGTTTTTCAGCACTTGAGAGTCGAGGGGAATCCTTAAAGTAGAATCCAAAATAATGCGGAGGGGATTCCTGCCCCTAACGAGTCGGGTGGTAAGCTCAGGGTTGTCTTTCAGTACAGTCTGAACGCCAACGAGAATAGCGTCGTGCGCGGCGCGGAGCTGATGCGCCAGCTTTAAAGACTCCGGGGAGCTAATGCGGCTGGTCGAGCCATCAGCGGCGGCAATTTTCCCGTCTAAAGTCTGCGCCCACTTAAGCGTAACGTAAGGGAGGCCGGTGGTGCGGTGTTTGATGTACTTTTCGTTAAGAGCAAAGCAGTCCGTTTCCAGCATGCCGACGGTCGTTTTTATACCCTTCTGATTTAAAAGCTTAACGCTTTCACCCTTCATGCGGGGGTCGGGGTCGAGCATACCGATAACGACGCGGCTGATTTTACTCTTGATGATAGTGTCGGTGCAGGGCGGGGTCTTGCCGTAATGGCGGCAGGGCTCTAAAGTAACGTAAAGCGTCGCGCCGGCAACGTCCTCTCGAGCGTGCTTTAAAGCGTCCACCTCTGCGTGGTCGAGTCCAAATGCCTTATGATACCCCTGCGCGATAATGCGGTCGCCCTTAACGATTACGGCGCCTACCATGGGGTTCGGGGAAGTCTTGCCCAGTCCTTTACGAGCCAGCCTTAAAGCCAGCCGCATATAGTGTTCATCGGGCGATGGGGCATTATTTTTCATCGTGAGGCTATTATAGCGCAAAGGGGGTGGTTCGACAAGCTCACCATGAGCTGGACAGGGAAGGCGAGTAGTTAGACAAAGCCAGCCTTTTAGAGAGAAGCCCGGGGGTTTGCGCTCTCCAGTCAAAAAGAATGGCCCGGCTCTTTAACAAGCATCCTGGCGAGAATGATAATCGCTACATAGAAGAAGTAAGTCCAGAGGCTGCGCCAGGCGAAGAAGAGGGGCAATACCGACAGGACTAGACCGGCCTCCGGGTAACGCCTGCAGTTACGAAAATACCAGACAGCTCCTGCAATCAAAACAACAACTTCCATTATTGTAAAAAGCAATGAAGTTTGAATATTGATTAGCCCGCCCGTCATCAGAGAGATGACGCCCACGCCGAGCGGGAACATAGGCTCCGCCATGGGAGAGGCAACGGACTGCAGCCACAGCGACGGGTCGCTGATAATGAAGTAAATATTGAAAGAAAAGAATATCGCGGCGATGATTCCTATTGCGGCGGCGAGGGATTTCGGCGGCGAGGTCCGCCATAACAGTATCAGGTAAAAGGGTAGGAAGAACCAGGCGGTCTGCTTGCTGGCTACCGCCAGCCCCATGAAGATAGCGGACAGCCAGTTATTCTTGCCGAGAGTAATCCAGGCGATAAGTAGGAAAGGAAAAATCATGGTGCTGGTCTCACCGATGGCCAGGCCGTTCCATATCTCCAGGCTGATGAGGGCGAAGCCGATGAAGATGGGCCGCCTTCTGGCGGGTATCAGCCAGGCGGCGTAAATCAGCCCGGCAATAACAAAGATAAAATAGATGAATCTAATGTCCTTGATGCCGGCGGCAATAAAAGGCACCACTAAAAGAAAAGAGCCGGCAGGGTAACAGACATTCGACTCCAGCTCGGGGGGCGGCGGCGAGGGATTTATTAAAGCCGCGTCCCAGACCTTTTTAAATTGTTCTCGGGTGGGATAGGGAAATATATCGGCAAACCTGCCCAGCGACAGCGGTGTTGTGCGTTCGTAGCTCCCTCCGTACTTTATAAAAGCTTCTACGATATTCCCATGAGCGTAAGGGTTCTTGCCGTCGAGGAGGTTCTCCCCCGCCTGTTGAATAAGAGCGGCGCCATCGTTATATTGGAATCCGTAATTTAATTCTTCCAGCGCAAGGACGAAATCGTTACTAGCGCCGCTGGTTATATAACCGGGGGCGAATACCCCCAGTATGCCTCCTTCGGAAATGCCCACAATCAGCAGGATGATGAGAATAGTCTTAGCGATAGGCTTCAACCACCCCCGATAACGCTGGAGAAGCGTATCCATGCTCGGTATTACGATAAGGAATATAATAAAAAACCAGAGCAGCCAGAGAATCATGCCCGCCAGCCAGTAGGTAGTCTCACCGGTGGCATAGCCGACTCCGGAGACTGCCAGGGCAATCAGCTGCAGCAGCACGGAAAAGAAGATAAGAAGTATACGCGGCGGCGTGTCATCCGGGATAAAAGCCAACCACTTCTTTACGCTGCCTGGCGGTGATGGGCACTTGTCTCTAGCTTGCTCTGCCATAATCGGTTCACATTTTAGACCTATGGGGAATAGGATGCAAATAGGAGGACGGAAGTTGACTTATGATTGGTGTGAGTTCTACTCAAACCGTTATTTATAAAAGCTTTATGTTAAATTTACCAATTATTTAGGTTCTTTATAGGGAATTCTATTTCAGCCCAATATACTTGTTAATAGAAAGGTCTGTTGGTAAGCCAAGGCTCGTTTCCAAGACGCAGACGAATACTCGAATAGGTAGACTTGGCGGGTGTAATTTACGAATATCCTTAACTCTTTTAATCGAGGTATTCCTGCATCGCCAATATTGAAAACAATAATACGTCGCGCAAGTATAGCGTTTCTTGCCTGTCTGCTCATGCTGACTTTACTATTGCAACCCCATCCAGTGTACGCTGATACCTCTACGCTGGCTCCCAATGCCGCTGGAGACAGGATCGAACTGACGGCAAGCCCCAGCGGCAGCAACTACGTTAGAGTACAGACCAACGACGGTGATACGAGCTACGTGCGAAGTTTAAACAGCAACACCTACTCGGTTGACCTCTATAATATTGCTGATGTTTCGCTGTCCGGTACGATAAACAGTGTTAATGTGACTATGGTGGTCAGGGCCACGGCGACGGGACAGACAAGTGCTTACACGGTCATCAAGACCGGCGGAACAGAATATAATGGAACGGCCCAGACGGTAACCACCAGCTACGCAGCCTACACCACCACCTACAACACGAACCCTAACACGGGTTCGGCATGGACATGGGCGCAGGTTAATAGCCTTCAGGCAGGCGTTGCGTTAAGGCGGACTTCCGGGGGGCAATACACGCGATGTACCCAGGTCTATGTAACGTTAAATTATACTCCTCCTGTAGTGCCGACGGTAGCTACCGGCAACGCCACCCTGGTGGAAGAGACCACCGCTACCCTAAACGGCAATATTACTGCTTCCGGCGGTGCTGTCATCGATATCAGGGGATTTCAATGGGATATTGATTCCGGTGCACCTTACACAAACAACTGGACGGAAAGCGGTAGCTTTGGCACGGGAGCTTATTTCCGCGGTTTAACATCATTAAACAGGGGCACGCTTTATTACTTCCGAGCTCTAGCCCACAACTCTGCCGGGTGGGGATACGGGGCGGAGTTGAAATTTCTCACCAAGCCCGATGAGCCGAATACACTTGTCGCCACTCCGGGCAACCAGCAGGTGCAGCTGACCTGGGTAAAAGGCGGCGGTGCGCAAATAACGATTATCAGGGGTAGGATAGGGGGCTATCCGACCAGCTACAACACCGACGTTGCTGTATACAGCGGGAACGGGACGAGCGCAACTCACAGCGGCTTGAATAACGGCGACCACTGGTACTATCGTGCCTGGAGCTACACTGTGAACGGCGGTCTGGAACAGTGTTCCGACCTTTATGTTCAGGCTGATGCCATACCGGTCGGCAGTGCTTCGCTGACCACAGATAATGCCACCCTGGTGGAAGAGACCTCCGCAGTATTAAATGGTACGCTGATAAACGACGGCGGTGAAGCCTGCCAGTATAGCTTTGAGTGGGGCACCATTTCCGGAGTCTATACCGATAATATTTCCTGGACGGGGAGCATATCCACTGGTCAGACCTTCAACACGAACCTTGCCGGTCTCACTAAAGGGCAGTCGTATTATTACCGCGCCAAGGTAAGAAACAGCACCGGCGTTGTATACGGCGGAGAAGTACATTTTCTCACCAAGCCCGATGCGCCAGTTGCCGGGTCTTTCGTCGCTGTTATCGTCAGCAGCACGCGGATAGATTTAAGCTGGATAAAGGGAGAAGGCGCCTTAAGGACCATGGTGCGCGCTAAAGAAGGCGACTATCCTTTTAACGTCAATGACGGCCGGCTGGTCTATTTTGATACCGGGACCAGCGTATCGGACCTCGGTCTTTCGGCAAATACGACTTACTACTACCGCGCCTGGTCTGAAGTCACCGACAGTCAGCAATGGTCGAACAGCTACGTTCAGACCAGCGCCACGACCAGCACCGCGCCCATTCTCGTCACAGTTGGCGGAACCGTTTACTCGGTCGATAAGATGCAGATTATGTTGCCCTGGATCGGCATGGCTGGAATAATACTGGTAATAGTCAGTGTAAGCATTCTTTTTATCGCTGAACTGCGTCGCAATAAGTCCTCGTAATAGTCACGGGGTATCGCTGTAGTAATTTTCGAAGTTTAAGTGGAGCCGGGGGGATTCGAACCCCCTACCTTCGCGATGCAAACGCGACGTTCTCCCGAGTGAACTACGGCCCCGAATATAAAAATTATAGCATATTTAAAATCTCTTATTCTAAGCTTCTTCTCAATCTGCTTTACATCACACCTATATCCCTTCTGCAACGGGGCGTCTAAGAGGGGTGCAGACCCCTCTTTTATTTTATTTCCCCCTTTCCAAACAACATTAATAAAGCTGTTATCTAATCTTGAGTTTGGAGAGGGGGACAAAGGGGGTGAGGTCACACTAATTACCTCTACCCTATTCCCTATACCCTGACAAAATCTCATTTCTATTTCCACCAAATCCCTTTATACTATAGATTAGGAATCGGTGAACGTAATAGTGTTTCTGTTAACGTCATGCTGGAGCGAAGCATCTCAGGGTGGTGGGGTTCGTCTACTAAAACCTAATTTAACATAAATCAGAAAACAAATAACCGGAAATTGAAGCTAAATTACCATAAAACAAAAAACAAATATTTAGCTACGCCTTG
>CAYGVP010000005.1:0-22972 GCA_964353385.1 uncultured Dehalococcoidaceae bacterium | reverse complement strand
CCAGCTTTTTTGACTCTTCCTTGGAAAGCCCGGCGCTCGGCTCGTCCAGTAACAGAATTTTCGGCTTAGATGCTAAAGCCAAACAGATCTCAAGTTGGCGTTGCTCCCCGTATGAAATTTCTTTGCAGTTTATTCTCCGCATCTGCCATAAACCTACCGGCTCCAATAATGCCCGAGCCTCATCTATCAGGGTCGGGTAGGCATCTATCTGGCGTAACATGTCCCAGCTGCTCCTCCGGGTGCCATGTAATGCTACCAGGACATTGGTTAATATGTCTAATTCTGTGAACAGGCTGGTTATTTGAAAACTGCGCGCTATACCGAGTTGAGTGCGCGATTTGCATGACAAGTGAGTTATATCATGGCCCAGAAAATGTATGCTGCCGGCTTTAGCAGCGATTATCCCATTCAACACGTTCAGCAGGGTGGTCTTGCCCGCGCCGTTTGGACCGATAAGAGCCACTTTCTCCCCGGCATCTATACTTAAAGAACAATCATTTAGTACTTGCAGTCCGCCGTAAGCCTGCTGTAGTTTAGCTACCTTCAATATTTCCATATCTAATTACCTTTTTCCATAGGTTAACCATCCTGGGGTAGAGTCCCTTACGGAAGAAGAAAATTACTATTATGAATAGAAAACCCAGGAATAACGGCCAGCGATCTGGAGCCCATATACTAATAAAGTAATTTAAGGTAATCATCACCCCAGCGCCAACGAGTCCTCCCCATATCGTGCCCGAGCCACCGAGAATAACCAGGATCATCAATAGTCCGGATATGCTAATGCCTGTGTCTGTTGGACTGATACCACCGATGGCATAAACGTATAATACTCCAGCAATTCCCATGAAGAAACTGCTAATAACCATCGCGGTAAATCTGCGAATATCTACATTATAGCCTAAAGTACGAGCCCGCACTTCATTTTCTTGAAAACTCAGCAAGCTGTGTCCAAATGGAGATTTCGAAATCCGGTATAACACAAAACCACAGACGATAACAATCGCTAATATAAGATAGAATGTTCCTTCACGCGATAATGTGAATCCGAAACCGAGATCCGGATATTTCATAGGCCAGAGACCATCAGTACCGTTCGTAATTGATCTGAACGTGCGGGTTATAGCTGAAACCACTTCCCCAAGAGCATAGGTGACCAGCATAAAATACAACCGGCGCATACGCCCTCCAAGGGCAGCCATAATAGAGCCAAAAATTGTTGCTGCAACTATACCTGCAACGGCCAACAACCAAAAATTGTAAATGGAAAAATGCCGCATTAACAGGCAGACCGTATATGCCGACACTCCCATAATACCCGCATGACCAAGGGACCAGAGACCGGCATAGCCCTGCGCCAAATCCATCCCCATTGCCATCAAGCCGTAAACAAGGATTTTCATCAGCAGGGAAATATTTGCTTGCCCGACAAATGATGGCGCCACCAGGGCAAAAAGTAATATGACAATCGGGATGGCATACAATAGTAGCCGTTGTCTCAAAAATTTTATAATCATATATCTCTTTATTACTTCTGTTGAAACATACCGTAAGGTTTAAATATCAGGGTTAAGAGCAGGACACAGGGAATAAAGAAGACAGCCATATCGGGTAAGTAGCATCGTATAATGGAATTACCCAAGCCTATCAATAACGCACCTGCCAGGGTTCCCTGCACCGAACCTACTCCACCAACAATGATTATCGATATTCCCAGAAACAATACTCCTTCAGCTGTTGTGGGAACGACGGCCCCAATCACCGGTAATCCTATGTAACCACCCAAACCGGATAAGACAGAACCAAGAACGAAGGCACCGATATTCACCTTCATCAGATTTATACCCAATGCCCTTACATGTTCAGGATCGTTCATTCCTGCTCTGACAATGGCGCCAACTTTTGTACGCTGTTGCGCCCAGAAGAGGACGCCAAATAGTAAAAACCCAAAAATAATGACCGCCAATCTGTAATATGTGAATTGAAAATCGCCTATAAGAAAATAATTAGCAAGTATTGCGGGCAATTCATGGATTGTTTTAGGATATGGACCATAAATCCATAGATGTATATTGACTATGATGTAGATAAGCCCAAAGCATACCAGTATTTGTGCCAGCTGCTCACGATACAGGGTTCTTAAAAACCCGCGCTCTATGATTAAGCCAAGCAGTCCTGAAGCTAAAATTGCGACTAAAAGCCCAAGCCAGTAATTTCCCGTTTCATTTGCTACGGTTAAACCCGCATATGCGCCTGTCATGTACATCAGGCCATGTGCCAGATTAACAATATCCATTAAGCCAAATACTATGGACAGTCCAGCAGCTATTAAAAATAAGACCAGGCCCCAGCATAGCCCGTTTAAAACTGCAAATAAAAAAATATCCATTTCTAATAAACCGCTACTATTATCCTCATAAACTTATTTATCCGCAACAACATTCTTCAATCAGTCCTGGAGATTGCACCACAAAATCGCTAAATACTACCAGATGCAAATAATCCATGTCTATGATGGGCATCAACAAAATTGATATGCTCCGCTTGATGCAAAAAATTTTGCTCCCGAGCAATAGCAACTACGCTCCCAGAAGATGGTAACCTGAACCTGAGATCTAAAGGATTATTAGTTATTATATCGCAATTATCAAGAACTGTAAACATCTGCGTAGCTTCATTGCTTGAGAATAAGAAAGTAGGTGACCTCAGTTATTGTGACGGCAAAATACATGGCAAGCCCATAAAAATGTGGCCGGCAGCAACGGTAGCTTGAGATAAACTGAAAGTCTTGCCCGCATCAACAAGGGCTCAAGTCAATATTAATTCCGGGCTAATGATTCCTATCAATTAATCTCTCGTCATTGATATGAATCATAGACGGTGAAAATCCACAATATTAGAATTAATATCCGTTAGATATTGTTGATTTTGTGACATATCGCACGTGTCCTGTCTGGGGATAACAGGACAAATGATAATCTGACGTCCAGGCAATCCTGTATTGATAGTTATAGAATAAAGAAGCCGGCGAGTAGGTTGCTGAATAAATTCTAGTTATTTAAATATCAACAAGAAATATTTTATGGAAGTATTATCTGCTCTTTTACAAGGAACATACAAGAAAAATATATAAAAATAGGAAGGAAAGTAAAATGGCATTTAAGGATTTGAGAGAATGGTTAAACAAATTGGAATCTGAGGGAGAACTGAAAAGAATTAAGGCGCAGGTAGATTGGAATAAAGAACTGGGCGCCGTCACTAGCATAGCCAGACAAAAGGGTTTTTCTGGTTTACTTTTTGAAAATATTAAAGATTATCGAACTACTTGGTGCCAGAAGCTCTTTACAGGCTCATTAGTGAATAGCAGGCAACTTGCATTAATGTTCGGGCTGCCCAAGGATACACCTCATAAGGAATTAATAAAAATATTCCGTGAGAGATATAAAAAACTCATAAAACCAGTTACAGCCTCTTCAGGACCAGTGAAACAAAATATTATCAAGGGAAAAAGTATTAATCTCTACGATATGCCTGTACCTTTATGGAATGAACTTGACGGGGGCAGATACATTGATACCCTGGGCGGAGTAGTAACCCGCGACCCCGAGACTGGCATCCAGAATGTGGGTATTTATCGAGGCATGATTGTTGGCAAAGATAAAGTAGCCAGGGTGATTGTACCCATGCAGCATATCGGGCAAGATTTTACCAAATATCAAGAAATGGGTAAGAATATGCCACTTGCGGTAGTATACGGATGGGACCCTGTGCTGCCATTCATTGGTTGTGCTCCCGTACCCAAGCATATCTGTGAATATGATGTTATGGGGAGTATACGACAGCAACCCGTACCGCTAATAAAATGTGAGACTTCTGATTTGGAAGTGCCGGCAACAGCAGAAATAGTTATAGAGGGTTTCGTTTCAACCGATCCAGAGACTTATGAGATGGAAGGCCCGTTCGGAGAATATACTGGCTATTTATCTTGGAAGGTGAAGAAAAGACCTGTTCTTAAAGTACAATGTATAACCCATAGGGACGACCCCATTTTCATAGGTGCTCTGGCAAGTGCGTTACCAGGCCAACCGGGGGAGGGGGCTACAATGATGAGTATTCATTGGGCAGCAATGGTATGGGAAGTGATTGAAAAATCAGGTATACCCGGACTACTAGACGTGAGAATGTTACCACCGAGCTGTGAAACAAGTGTGGTTCTTAAAATACATAAGACATATCGAGGCCAGGGAAAACACATCGCAGCGGCATTAATCGGTTCCAGCATGCCTTTCCAGAGCTGTAAAAACATTATTATCGTCGATGATGACATAGATATCTATAACCCCGAAGCAATATCATGGGCAATTGACTATCGCGTTAATCCCTCGGAAGGTAGTATCATAATGCTGCCCAATATGCCAGGTATTGATTCCGACCCCAGCATGCGCCCCGAAGGTAAAGACATTGAAATCTATGGAGGTGGTAGTACAACCAGAATGATTATTGATGCTACCAAGATATGGAGTTTCGGTCGTAGAAAGGAATGGAATAATGATTTCTGGCCCCCGGTAAATAAAATCTCTTCCGAGTTACAGGCGCTGGTGGAAAAAAGGTGGGGAAAATACGGATTGGATTAGAATAGTTGGAAAAGAAAAAACCATATTAATTGAATTGCTCGAGGTGGTTTGAATGCGAATATTAGAGCTCCATCGATAAACTTATTTCTAAGGAATATTGTAGTTGACAGATATAAGTAATATCCGAAGAATAGCCGTGATCGGTTCAGGCATTATGGGTACCGGGATTGCTTCGATTGCATTGCTTGGGGGATATGAAAGAGTCGTACTAAATGACATAGATAGCAGTGCGCTTATGAAGAGCAGGGATTCCATAGAATTAGTAATCAAGGCCCTGGAAAATGAGGGTAAATTTAAGGAATATGTTTCTTCTCGTCCCTTCCTGCGCAATTTGAATAGCGTGGATTTTACAGAACTTAATTTTAGAGAACTTAAGGCAAATCGAAAAGCCGTAGGAGTGATTGCAGAGGGTTGTACCGCAGGTGAAATAATGGACCGTCTGGTATGTGAGGTAGATCTTCAAAGAGCGGTTTCAAATGTGGATTTTGTAATTGAAGCTGTTCCTGAGATATTGAGGATAAAGCAGGAGATATTCAGAAAGCTGTGTGAATTTACACCTTCACATACTGTATGTGCCTCGAATACAGGTAGTCTGCTAGTCTCAAAAATAGGACAGCTCTCCAAGCGACCGGGAAAAGTGATCGGTATGCATCACCACGGTTTTGCGCAAGTCTTTAACACCTTGGTGGAAATTATGGGAAGCAATAAGACCGCTGAGGAATCGCTGGAGTTAGGAAAGGCGGTTGGTGAAAGCTTTCCAAGCGTCACAGGGAAAAGACTGGTGGTGCGTCTCGAGAAGGAAGCTGTAGGATTCATAGCAAACAGGATCGCAGCTCCGGCAAATTATCTCAAAATCTTACTCCTTGATAGAGCCAGAGAACAAGGCATTACATTCGAACAGTTACATGCTGCAGGATATGATATGCGAATATGGGACTATGTTGGTTTGGATACGATACTCAACGGATGTATATCGAACCAGGAAAATTTATCTTCCGATTTTACCCCACCAAAATTCTTGTTAGAACTAGTCAAACAAGGGAGATTGGGATGCAAAACCGGCCGGGGAATATACGAATGGGATGAATCCGGTAACGCCATTATCAAGGAAACTCAGGTAGAGGAAAAAACACTGAATTTTATGATGGAGAATATAGATCCCGAGCTTATGTTGGCAGCGCGGATGAATGAGGCGTGCCGCCTTCTGGATCTGGGTATCGTCAAGGGATATGAAGTTATTAATGAGGTAGAGAGAATCGGCGAATCCCATGAAGGAATATTCGTCTTAGGTTGGGACAGATACAAGGAGTGGGCGGAGAAACTGGAAACGGTGGCAGAGAAGATCGGCAAATCCTATTTGAAACCCTGTGAGATGATGTGTTCCGGAAGATTCAAAGACTATCAGGCCACGTAGTATCGGAGACTTTTTGCAGGATTATTGGTAAGGTACAAGTAAACAGCGATAATGTTTGATTGCCTTATATATAGCAAATTGCAGAATCACCTTATATCAATAAAGTGTAAAAGGGTGTTTGGATGAATTTAAAGGAGCAAATCAACAACATAGGAATCATAGATCAACATGTGCATGTACTTGACGAAACACAGTGGGTAGAGGCTATGGGTAAATTTCCATTTCCGGAAGATACTTCCCATTTGCCTGTACCAGCACCATTGACAACTCTTACCCGGGTGAAGACGCTACTTACCGCTTATCGTGAACTATATGATTTCAACTATTCAACATTGACCTCGGATAACATACGAGAACTCGATGAGCTTTATCAGCTCAGTAAAAAAGATGAAACTAGGATATATTATAGGATTATAGAACGGTTTAATATAGAAAAAGCCGTGGTAGTATGCCAGAATAGGCTCGAACTCCCGCCTGGGCTTGATCCGGAGCATTTTAAGATTACACCAATTGTGGATGGCTTACTGGTCCCATTGGATAACAGTGAAATGAAGAACTCATTCAACGAACGGGCTACAATGTTTATTTTAATGTGTGAGGCTTTTCTTAAAAAAATGCGCGGGAATTTAAAAATCAACTCGTTCGAAGACTACTTGAAATTCTTAGCATCTTTAATTGGAAAAATTAAAGAAAAGGGCTGTGTATGCCTAAAGATGAATTTTGCTTATTGGAGGGATATCGCTGTTGATGTTGTTAGTAAGGAAGAGGCGCGCGATGTTTTTGAGTCTAATGATACCAGCCCTGTTCGCTACAAGCATCTTCAAGATTTCTTGCTAAGGCATATAATATCCAAAGCTGCCGAGTTGGATCTACCTATTCAAATTCATGCCGGTAGTATTGGCGTACTACGCCCAATAGAAGAAAGCAATCCCAGTCGTCTTGAACCATTTCTTTGGCTACCTGATATCAAAAAAGCAAAGGTTGTTTTACTTCACGGAGGTTTTCCGTTTTGCCGTGAGGCCGGATTTATGGTGAGTCGTCCGGCTGCCGCACCCAATTTATACCTGGATATATCTCAAATGTGGTGGGCACATTACGGTAGTCCAAAGGCATTAGTATCTATCCTCAGACAATGGTTAGAGATGGGTATAGCGGAGAAACTTCTATATGCAAGTGACGCTAATTCTCCAATCGGCTTTTGTATGGGAGCTATGAACATTCGCGAAGGTTTATATTTTGCTTTAAAAGGCATGATTGATGACGGCTTGATAAATGAAATCCAAGCATTATCGATAGCCAAAATGATACTACGTGAGAATGCTAAAAAGCTATATAATATTTGAAAAATAGCATGTCATTCATTGAGGTAATAACATGTCGATAGTAATTAATATAAACACAATACACAGTGAGGGAAAGGCATCTGATACTTTGAAAGATTGCTCGCAACGTAAAATGGTCTAAATCGATATTTCTATCAAGGAGGAACCTGTTATGTCTAAGCGAGAAAACAAACAGCAAAATACGAAGGAAAATCTCAATTGCGCGCAGAGGGTACTTGTAAAATACTGTGAACAATACGGTTTGAAAAAGGAAATGGCAATAAAGATTGCTGCGGCTTTTGGCGGCGGAATCAGTGCTATGGGAGAAACATGCGGTGCTGTAACCGGAGCATTAATGGTTATCGGCCTAAAATACGGCGGCACTAAAGATGACAAAAATTTAGCTGAAAAGAGAGAAAAAGCGGTAAACGAATTCATACCGGCGTTTTTATCGATGCATGGCTCTTTAAAATGCAGGGATTTACTCGGGCTGGATTTCAGTATACCTAAGGAACACAAAATTATAAACGAAAAAAAGATTACGGCAAAATTGTGTCCCACATTTACCGATAATTCTGTTAAAATACTCGGCCAAATACTAAAATGAAGTATCCTATTTAGCAATTTAAAAATTTCAGTTTTTTATAAAGGAGGAAAATATCATGGGGAATATTGATTTTTCAAAGTACAAGGATATACAGCCGTATATGTTTATCCCCTTTGTGAAAGACACCATTGTGGATATGTCTTATCATCCAAAATGGTATGTACCTGACAAAGTCGGTATAACGGTAGCACCTGTAGGGGCTTTCTTTAAGCGGGACCAAAATCCTAATCAGCCATATACGCCGGATGAAATTATCAAAGAGTCGATAGAAGCTGTTGAAGCCGGTGCCTGCGGCATACATGTGCATGTTCGTGATAAAGACGGTAACCCGTCAGACGATAGAGAGAAGACAGAAAAGGTCATTAAAGCTCTAAAGGATAGGTTCGGAGGCGGCGTTGTTCTTTCCGGCGAAGCTAATATGGGACCTGACCTGGAAACCATGATGGCACCGATTGTTAGAGATTATTATGAATTGGCGGCGGTAAATTGCATGGCCGATTTTATCGGTGATGCGCTTTTCTGTATGCCGCCTCAGACCTGTAAAGCAACGGCAGAGGTAATACAGGCATGCGGTAAAAAAGCCTTACTGGCTGTTTACAATGCTGGAGACATAGACAATGCCTATCGCTGGGTTATCCAGCCTGGTATCATTAAACCTCCTTATTTCTGGGGGGTGTGCATTGGTACGCCGGGCGGTGCTCCAATGTGGAATCCACTGGGCATGGCCGAGACGCTTGTTCATATAATAAGACGTATTAGAGATATTGATAAATCGGAGAATCCGTTCATAGAGGTCTGCGCGGCAGGCAGGGCATCTTCTTATCTCTCGACATTAGCTATGCTCCTCGGTTGCCATATCCGAATAGGCAAGGAGGATGCCATTCATATGTTCCCCCATAAAGAAGATAAAATTGTCTCCTGCAAAAAAGTCGTGGAGCAGCATGTAACCATTGCGAGACTACTCGGTAGAGAACCTATGACAGCGGCTGAATTCCGAAAAGCAGCTGGAATAAAAGCATTCAAATAATTATCCTTAAGGGAGAGTGTGAAATGAATCGTGTCAAAGATAAGGTAGCAATTGTTACCGGTGCCGGCACCGGTATAGGCGAGGCAACAGCCCGCTTACTGGCAAAAGAGGGAGCTAAGGTCGTAATAACAGATATCGATACTGTAAGCGGAGAGGCGGTAGCAAAGCGAATTATTAAAGAGGGGGGAGATGCTATTTTCGTAAAACACGATGTCGCCAGCGAAGATAGCTGGAAGGATGTTATCCGCAGAACTTTGGATAAATACGGCAAAATAAATGTACTTGTAAACAACGCCGGGGTCACAGTAAATAAGGACATTGAGCAGACCACATTAAAAGAATGGCGCTGGCTTATGAGTATCAATTTAGATGGTGTTTTTCTGGGTATTAAACATGTTATACCACCAATGAAAGAAGGCGGAGGCGGGTCGATAGTCAATATATGCTCCGCAGCGGGAAATGTAGGACAGCTATGGGCTGGGGCATATTGTGCGAGTAAGGGAGGTGTCCGTCTACTTACCAAAGCAGCTGCTCTTGAATGCTCGAAAATGGGCCATGATTATAACATTCGGGTAAATTCCATCCATCCCGGTTGTACTAGAACTTCTCTGATAGAGCGTTTGTGTGAGAAGGAAGACATGAAGAAGATTATCTATGGATTGCATCCGGTGGGTCATCTTGCTGAACCAGATGATATTGCCTATGGTGTGCTCTATCTTGCTTCAGATGAATCTAAATTCTCTACTGGCTCTGAGCTGGTAATAGATGGTGGTTACACAGCTCAGTAAGGCACGGCTAAAACACTTATTTAAGTTGCTAGAAAAAGATAAAACTAAAATAGCAGGTACTTATCAAAATTATTTCAGAAGGAGACCCAAAATGACATCTGATACCAGAACCAAAGAGCTTTATGAACGGGCCATGAAGGTCATGCCCGGGCCACAGAGCAATCTTCGCATGCCCATCAGCATCAGACCCACATTCATCGAGCGGGGACGGGGGGCCCGCTTGTGGGATGTTGACGGGAACGAGTACATAGACTACATGATCGCTGCGGGGCCGGGGGTGCTGGGACAGAGTAACCCGGAATTTATTAACGCCATGAAGAACCAACTTGACAAACTGCTCTATTCAGTTTCAGGCGCTTCGCAGACGCCCATGGAGGTTGAGCTTGCGGAGAGTCTCATCCGGATTATTCCGTGCGCAGAGAAGGTCAGGTTCCTGCTCTCGGGGACAGAAGCGGTTCAGCTTGCTATAAGACTAGCCAGGGGATATACAGGGCGCCGCTACTTCCTACGTTTTGAGGGAAGCTACCATGGCTGGCTGGACAATGTCCTGGGCGGGCTGGTTCATGACGACCCGGTGGAGAACCCTTTCCCATACGAGGGAGAAGGCGATTCTTGTGGAACAGCCGGGCGCGACCCTGCGGCCTTCGAGCAATGCTTCTGCATTCCATACAATGATCTCGACCTGTTGGAGAAAGTGCTCGCTCGCTGGGGTAAGCAGGTGGCCATAGTCCTTGTTGAGACAATTCAGGCGAGTGGGGTCTTATCCCCAAGACCCGGCTATCTGGAACACCTCCAGAGTCTGTGCCGCAAATACGGTATCATTCTCTGCTTCGATGAGGTGGTCACCGGTTTTCGGGTGGCCCTGGGGGGCGCCCAGGAACTCTTTGGTATCACCCCGGATATGGCCATCTACGGTAAGGCGCTGTCAGGCGGGTTCCCCTTAGCGGCCCTGGCCGGCCGGAGAGATATTATGGATCTCCTGCTGCGGTCCAAGGTGGTGGGCGCCGGCACATTCAACGGCTACCCTCTTGGGATATCTGCGGCGTTGACCACAGTGAAGATCCTGGAAAAGGATAATGGGGCCATGTTCAGACAAGTAGACCGCGTGCAAACCAGGCTTGTGGAAGGATTGAAGGAAATCCTGAAGCGTCACGGGATTAAGGCGCTGGTCCAGAGCGTCAGGGGCATTTTCATTGTCCATTTCACCGACAAAGATGTTATCTGGAGTATGAGGGAGCTGAAAAAAGAAGCCTTGGACAAGTCTTACCAGTTCCGGCTGCGTCTGGCTGATGAAGGCATACTGATCCTGTTTGGCGGCCGATGGTTAATCACCTGCGCGCACACCGAGGAGGATATAGATAGAACTCTGGAGTGTGCGGAGAAGGCCGTGAGCCGGTTGTGATTTGTGTGGGGGGAAAGCTGGGACGATAAGTATACAAGGCAAATCCAGCGAAATTATTAAGAATGAAAAAGCGCAAGCCGAATATATCGGTTTATCCCGCTCTCAAATCGAGAAGATATCCTGAAAAAGTAGCTAGTGTAGGCCTATGCCGTCGATGATAAATAGATAAACCTTCGATGCAATCTCTTCCGCAGAAAACTCCCCGCTCTGTTTGAACCATTGTGTTAAGGAGAATATTAGCCCGAATATAAATATTGAAGCGATTTTAGGGCTGATAATTTGAGCTTTCTCTTCCGGGAGAAGCTTCTCCAAAAGGTCTCGCGCAATATTTTCATGCTGACTTCTTTTGGCAATAATCACGTTCAATAGTTTTGGCGGAAGACTCCTTCTCTCCAGGAGAGCAGTTGAAGTGTTATAAAGGTGGGTCAGCGCCCATATCACCTGATTTTTGATTAGCTTTTCAAATTTCTTTTCGGGAGGTAAATTAGAATTTATTATCTCTTGAGCCTGGTTCGTCAACTGTTCCGTAATTTGCATTGATATCTCATATAAAAGTACGGATTTATTTTCGAAGTAATAATATATTGCAGCTTTGTTGACTTTAGCTGCATCAGATATATCCTGAACAGAGGTCCCATCATAACCCTTCTGCCAGAATAGTTTACCCGCGCAGGAGATAATATTCTGGCGTTGTTTGGACCAGCGCTTACTTTTGGTTTTCTTTATTAGATTTTTAGCTTCCAATACTGTCATGTCATTCTAGGTCGGATTCAATCGGATAATATTTACCCTTTATTCCAAATATCATATTGAAACTATATTAGCAAAAATTATATCGGGAAGCAACACCTCTTTAAGATTAATTCTATCCTAGCTCATTGCCGACTATTGCTACACTGACTGTGGCGGCTCCCGGTGCTCCACCCTGGTTATGCGTCAACCCGATCTTAGGATTCTTTAATTGCCTTGGTCCAGCTTTGCCCTGGAGCTGTTTATACATTTCATACATCATCCTCAATCCGCTTGCCCCCACAGGATGACCGAAGCATTTCAATCCCCCGTCAGGATTAATAGGTAACTTCCCATTCAAGGCAAAAGTCCCGGCTTCAATGTCTTCTCTTGCTTTTCCAATCGGACTGAATTGCATATCTTCATAAATAGTTAACTCTGTAATAGTGAAGCAGTCGTGAACCTCGGCGCAGCTGATCTCTTCGCGCGGATTTTTAATTCCAGCTTCCTTATAAGCTGCCGCACTGGCTCGTCTCGTCTCCTCTACATGAGCGTAATCATAGACTTGACTTAGGTAACCTTCCCGCGGCCCCTGGCTGATTTGCAAAGATTTTATATATATCGGGTCCGGTCTGAATTTTTTTGCAAGGTCAGCCCGGCATACAATTGCGGCAGCTGCTCCGTCACTAACGCCGCAGCAATCAAATAACCCCAGAGGATATGCGATTATCGGGGCTTTTAATACCTGTTCCAGAGTTATCTCTCTCTGGAAGTGCGCTTTGGGGCTCAAAGTTCCATTATGATGGTTTTTCACAGAAATTTGAGCCAGCAGTTTTTTACCTTCTTCAATACTTATCCCGTATTTGGAGAAGTAACTGGTCGCCATCATAGCGTAGTTAGCTGGCGCTGTCTCACTGCACCAGCGCCAGCTCCAGCTGGGATACCCCTGGAATTGAGGAAGACCCATATAACCTGTATCTTTCAATTTCTCCGCCCCAATGGCGATAGCAATATCTACCGCGCCAGCGGCTACAGCGTAACAGGCGCCTCTTAAAGATTCGGTGCCGGTAGCGCAGGCGTTCTCAACCCTGGTGAATGGGATATAGGCTAACTTGGTTGGCCCACAGGCAACCTGGGCCGTGTCACCTGCCCAACAAGTACCCCACCACCCGGCCTGGATATCTTTCCGGTCTACACCGGCGTCCTGGTAGGCCTCATAGACGGCTTCGATGATCATATCGTCTACAGTCTGTTCCCAATTCTCTCCGAATTTTGTACATCCCATGCCGATAATCGCAACTTTATCTTTAATTCCATCCATATTTAACCTTCCTTTTGTTAATACGACATCGTCTATTTATTTTTTACATGCGAGGAGTGCATTTCCACCAGTAATTGTATATTCCGTTAACATAGAAGAGTTTGCGGAACGTCTGCTTGACTGGCATGCCGACCTTGCATTCAACAGGGTCTCTATCGGTCATGTCCAGTCGTATTCTCCCGCCTCCCTCAAAATCAACTATCGCTACCGTTGCCGGGGGATCTATTGTAGCCACGACATGATCGTGACTGAAGGAAGTCAATTTTCCTATTTTATCGGCAAACGGATAATATTCAAACTTATCTTTGACGCCGCAGGTCACGCACACTCTCTGTGGCGGGTATTGAGGCGTACCACAGTTGAGGCATTTGGTGCCGCGCAACCTTAGCTCTTTATCATTTTCTTTCCATTGGGCTTGTGGTCCGATGTGCCGAAATTCTATAGCCGGACGAGGAGGTGGCTGGACAGTAACTAATTCCCTCCAGCGCAGATACTTATTGTAATTGCTTAGCATCTTTTTCGAGGCCAGGTATTGTGCCAGGCTCTTCCTATTCCCGTTTGTTTGAACCGGCTGAACAACTTTTATGCTGAACACATCGCAGCCGTTACCATAAGCCGATAGAAGGATTCGGTCACCCGGTTTGGATTCTTCTAAAGCCTGCACCAAACTCATCAACGCCATAGCGCTGCCGGCATCACCTACCGCAGAGAACAAATTGTCCTTGCTTTGCGTAGCCGGATTAAAGCCCAGTTTACTGACTACCCCGGCTATCTGCCGTTGCCCAGGAAGATATACTACGCATTTGGTAAAATCCTTGGCCGTCAGTTTAAATTTCTTCAAAGCCTCGGAAACCGCTTGAGGAACAACTCGATTATAGCCTTCATCAACAATGAACCTATCTTCAGCGGAGCGAACGAAAGTGTCCCTATCTGATCTCCAGAAATCCTGCAGTTCCTCATAAATCGAATAAGTGTCCTCAATCTGAGCCGCGGTTCCCTCATTTCCGACCAGAACTGCCGCCGCAGCGTCTCCAAAATTCATCTCATTCATTCCGGTTGGATAGCCCATACGAGTATCAGCAGCGCATACTAATATTGATTTAGCTGAGCCGCCCTTAACGGCATCCATAGCCATTCTTAAAGCATTGGTACCGCTCCTGATTGAGCCACCGAAATCGACTGTAATCGCATCTCTCTTTATCCCTAAAACCGTTGCTATTGTAGCTGCTGTTTGCTTATCTTTATATGGAGCCGTCGTGGACGCAAAAAATACACCATCTATACCTTGTATATCGATTCCCTGGGTGCATTCTCTTGCGGCTTCCACTGCCATTGTTAAGCTGTCCTCATCATAGTTGGCTATCGCTTTCTCGCCGGGCATCGGGTATGAATCCCATGCTTTGGCAATGTCCGCTCGATTCAAGCGGTAGAAAGGAACGTAGGCGCTGTATGAAATAATCCCTGCCATTTATCTTCACTCTCCTTTTTAGGTTTAACAGGTAATATCCTGAACTTTTAAAATCTTAACAACGAATATTAACCCGTGGCTGAACTGTATATCATAATAATTGAGCTGAACTTTAATTGTCCTGTATTTTAATCACCGTTGCTAAACATTTTCTTTTGCTATTAACGCTTGATAAATGTCTGATGACATTTGACAGCTGTATCTCCATCCTGGTTTTTATACTCTACTTCAATTTTCATAAATAGAAGGGGCCCGCTCTGCCCCGCTTTTTCTTGAAGGTCAACCAGTTTGGCTGTTGTAGTAATGGTATCCCCCACTTTTATTGGCTTGAGATATTCTATCTCCGTTCCTCCGTTGAGAAAGTTAGGGAGAGGACACTTCGCTGCCTTCAAACGTGCCGCTATTTTAATTAGTCCCGAATCAATTAAAAAAGTGGGGGGAGAGATTATGTTCTGGTAACGGGTATTTTTCGCTGCAGCCAGGTCACAATATAGAGGGTTAGGATCATCTATGGCCTGGGCAAACCTCAATATATGGCCCTTTTCAACCGGAAAGACCTCCGCCTCTAATTCCTTACCCAGTAAGTCTCGAAGATCATCTGTAATTACAGACTCTACTGCCATTGCTTCATATTCTTGCAAGATATTTTAATATGAGTGCCCGGTATCTGATTATAATTAAATTTTGATTATGTTGTTAGATAAATTATACTAACCATTCGGTTAAATGTCAATATTCGGTTACGGTAAGGTGTTCAAGCATAATATTCCTTTTGCATGTCGCAAGAACTAAATACACTATAAACCTAGATATGAAGAAGGCCATAGTGTTGACGAACTTTAATTCGAAAGCGGATTTTGGCCCCTTCTTCCCGGCATTTATCTTATCAACAAGCGCCGTGTCCTTTCACCCCTTGCAATAAGCCAAGATGAGATCTTTTAATGAAGTATGATTCATCTTTTTAAAGTCCGTATTCCTGCCATCTTCTATTCACCAGTTTTTCAATATCGGGATCCATATCCGCACATTTGGGTGGATATCTCTTGTTACCATATTCTTTTCTAATGGGATGCTTCTTCCAATCTATGGTAGCATCGATAAGAAGCTTATTCTGGACACTAATTCCGGTGTTCAACTCATCCTTCTCTTCCCAAGGTGCACTGGGGTCGAGCGGCCCGCCGGGATTGGCAGGGAAGATTATCAGGTCATCTTTCGGATCTACCCGATCCCTGAATGTCAATTCCAAGGCCCTAAGACTATTAATATCTACATCATCGTCGACAACCATGATAGTCTTGGCGAACTCAACGGTGAGCCAGGAACCAAATAAAGCTGCGGCTACCTGCTTCGCCTGGCCTTCGTATATCTTGCGAATTTTTACTATTATTGTCGGGGCTGGAACGATATCCAGAACACCGGGAACGCCGGCATTTTCCAGGTAATTCCACATCAAGGCGCTATGTGAATAGAAGGTCATCATGCCGGCCTCACTGATAACCCCGGCTTTCATTCCTTCATTCATTCCCCTTAAAATGGGATCATTTCGGTGTGTAATGCATTGCACTTTCACCACCGGTCTTTTCCGCATCCAACCGTAATAGCCGGTCCACTCGCCAAAAGGGCCTTCATCCTCGAAAGTGGACGGATCGGTTGAAATAAAGCCTTCAACTACTATTTCCGCACTGGCCGGAACCAAAAGGTCATTAGTTTCGCATTTGACCAGTTCTACAGGAACTTGTCTGAGTGCTCCCATAACCTCATATTCACTTGGTGGATGGGCAAGGGGGGTACCGGCAACAAAGGGTAAGACCGGGTCCCAGCCGTAGACTATGGCTACGGGCATCGCTTCTCCTCTCTGCTGATACTTAAGAAAATGCTGCCCCCAATGCTGATGAGGGTTCAATAACTTCCCTATAAGGTCTTTGCCTAAAATCATTCCGCGATATAAACCAACGTTAATATTGCCATCGTCAGGGTCTCTGGTTACCACCCCGCAAAAAGTATCAATATAACGTCCGCCGTCCAGAGGATGATATTTAGGAACAGGAAACTGGAAAAGATCGATATCATTACCTTTAAGGATGTTCTCTTTAACAAGTCCAGTCTTTACAGTTACGGGTTGAATAGATTCTTTAAATCTCTTTTTGACCAGCTTAACCAAGTCTTCTCTATCTGTATTTTTAGGCATTCCTAACATCAGGGCAATACGGCTGCGTTTGGCAATACCATTAGTGAAATATTGCTTACAGAGGGTATTTTCGTGGCCTTTGATATTTTCAAAGAGGAGGGCTGGACCGCGCTCGGCCATAGCTCGGCGGGCGATCTCGGATATCTCAAGATTCCAGTCAACTTTAGCTTTTATCCGTTTTAATTCACCTTCAGATTCGAGGGTATTAATCCATTCCCTCATATCCCGATAAGCCATAAAATTGACCTCCCTGGCTGGTAATAGTCCTTAATTATATATTTTTATGATGTGGAAAGGAAAGGTAAACTGACCATAGCCGTACCGGTGACGGCTTTCTCTCCCTTTGCGTTCTCAAGCCAGATATCACACTCGATGATGCCTTCCCTATGAAGCAAGTACTTTTTAGTGACGATTCCTTTACAGGTTAAGTCCTGGTCCGGGAAAACCATGGCCCGATTCATGGTATTCAGCTTCTTAAGAGTACCTTCATCCCCGATCCAGTCCGTGAGCATCTGGCCTAGGAAGGAACCCATAAGCATACCATGCACGATGACCCCGGGTAAACCCTTGCTCTGGGCGAAATCCTTATCATAGTGCAACTCGTAAAACTCTCCCGCCGCACCCGCCCACTTTACCAGTTGACGCTTGGTGGGATGCTTCACCAACGAGGGTAAAGCCTGACCAATCTGGACCTCATCATAGAATAACTGTTTACGCATTATCAATCCTATTTCTTAGGGGGTTTAATGAAGGTATCACGGCATCTTCTCACCAGTTCCCCTCGCTGGTTATAGTAGTTCATTTCCAGAGTCATGAAGAGGAGCTTGCCGTTACTGCCGGTCTTCTCTTTGAGGTCTCTAAGTTTAGCCGTGGTTTTGATAGTGTCTCCGGCCTTAATGGGCAGGAAGTAATCAATCTCGGTACCCCCATTGATGAAACCAACCCCGGAAGCTTCCAGGATAGCGATGAGCTTATTAGCCAGCTTAATAATGCCGGAATCGATGAGAAAGGTGGGGGGAGCAGTGAGGGCGCCGTAGCGGGTCTTACTGGCATAGGCGGCATCACTCCATAAGGGATTAGGGTCTTCGATAGCCTGTGCGAAGGCCTTCAAATGGCCAGGCTCAACATCGAAATATTCAGCAGGATTTTCTTTACCCAGGAGCTCTCGGATTCTGGTTACCAATATCTCTTCATCCATGGCTTATTCCTTAATTACGTCAATCTCATGAATGCTACTTGCCTTGATAATTAGGTTTTCTTTTTTCTTGAAAAGCCTTTATACCTTCCTGGAAATCTTCAGAATCGACCACGATAGGACATAGTCTATCTTCCAGATCCAGACCTTCATCCAGAGACAAATTCATACCGCCTCTTATTATTAACTGCTTGGTGATTCTAACCGCCGTAGGGCTGTTGGCACATATTTTTTCGGCCATTTCTTTACAAGCAGGCATTAATTCTGCCAGGGGAACCACTTTGTTAACCAGGCCGATGCGATAGGCTTCTTGTGCGTCAATCATTTTAGCGGTAAAAATCATTTCAGATGCGATACCGGGGCCAACCAGACGAGTCAACCGTTGAGTTCCACCGCCGCCGGGAAACATACCCACCGCTACTTCCCGTAAACCCATTTTGGCATGATCAGCAGCAATTCTAATGTCACAGGCCATCGCGAGCTCGAGTCCGCCACCCAGAGCATATCCATTGATACCGGCAATTAAAGGTTTCCATACCTCGATACCGCGCATAATAGTGCGGGGAACCTGCCAGGGTTTATAAGCAGTTTTCTGAAAGAAAGGGAGAGCTTCTTTGACATCAGCACCGGCAGAAAAAGCCTTTTCACCGGCTCCAGTGATGATACCTACCCATACATCATCGTCATCCCGGAACTCGCTGAATGTTTGCTCCATTTCCTGGAAACCTTTGACGGTAAAGGCATTCAACGCCTCCGGCCGATTGATCGTGAAATAGGCAATCCTTCCATCTTTGCGATAATCTATCATTACTGATTCTCCTTAATAAAAAACTATCTAAACAGCCCTTCGTTATCTAAAGTAACAAATTCCTCTGCTGACATTCCAAGAATTTGTAAACAGACATGCGCAGTATGTTCACCTAAGCAATTCCCACCTCTCGTAATCTCACCCGGAGTTTTTGATAGATGAAAATTAATACCGTCCTGATTGTATTCACCGATTTCGGTATGATTCACTTTCCAGAAATGATGCCTGTATTTCAATTGAGGGTCATTAAATAAATCTTCGGTGGTCTTGACGACACCGGCCGGAACACCATTTTCCTGCATGGACTTTTCTACTTCCTCCGCACGATGATTTATAGTCCAGGCCTCGATTAGATTATTTAATTCTTCTTCGTGCTTCTTCCTTTCAAGTAAGGTGCTGAATTTAGGTTCGGTAGTCCAGGGAGGATTCCCGATAACCCTGCAAAAATTTTGCCACGCCTGATCTGTTTGCACCGCAATAACACACCAGCGGTCATCGCCCTGACAGCGATAGGCTTCATGAGGACAGGCTGATCTGGACCTGTTTCCCTGCCTCTGGAATTCTCTACCGTTGCAAGAATAATCAAGTACTAGCGGTGCTAGAAACTGCAGCACAGCTTCAAATTGTGATAAATCAATATATTGCCCCTGACCGGTCCGGCGACGGTAGTCCAGGGCAGCCAGAAGATAAGATGCCGCGAACCGGGGGGCTATCCAATCGGTATAGGCCCCGTACGGTTGAATGGGGCTTTCATTAGGATAACCTAAAATATTGGTAATCCCGCTACCGCTGACTAAATGCATACCAAAACCTGGATGTCTGGCATGAGGACCTTCCTGGCCTTGAGTTGACAGGGAACACATGATGATGTCCGGTTTTAAAATACGTATACAATTGTAATCCAATTTCCATTTGGCCATTTGCCCTGGCAAATAACTTTCAACCACAACATCCGCCCACTGGATAAGTCGGATGACAAATTCTCGGGCTTTAGGATGGTTCATATTCAGGGCAATACCATATTTATCTGCATTGAATTTGGTTTGAAAACCACTTTTATTTAAACCAGATGAACAACCCCCAAATGGAGGTACGGATCTGGCCCCATCTGGTGCTTTTTCAGACTCTACCCTGACCACCGTTGCTCCATTATTAGCCAAATACCTGGCGGTGATGGGACCGGCGGCTTCCCGGCTGAAGTCCAGAACTTTAATCCCTTCCAGGGCTTTTTGGCTCATTAAATTACACCTGCCTGTTTCAGGATAATCAGATCTTCGGGGGAAAGTTTAATTAATTTTTCGTAGACTTCTTGATTATTTTTGCCAATTGCAGGAGGACTTGAGCGTTCAGGAACTTCGGATTCCAATATTTTTGCGCAAGGCCGGGGGTAAGATACAACTGTTTCTAATTCAGGGTGATAAATATTCTCCCAGAAATCTCTGAATTTTAACTGAGAGTCTTCCCATATATCCTGGACGCTAGAAACCGGATATAGTAGTATCCGCCTTTGGGCAGCCCCCTCATAAAGCTCTTTTTTAGTGTGGCGGGGGAAAAATTGCTGTAATAGTCCGACAAACTGCTCCTGCAAATCTTTAGGAAAGTTTGCCTCATCTATTTCATCCCATTTAACATTACTAACTGCATCCACACAAAATCCGTCAGTTTTCATCCACTCAATCAATGGGGGATAGAATCTGGCAGCCACTAGACCAGCCATGATCGGAAACGTAACATACCCGTCTTTACAAGTGAATAAAACCTTAGTGCCTACATATGGTGGCGGCCTTACCGACCATAAATTGCCATTACGCTTTATCTTTCTTTTGGCTATATCCCAAGTTTCAACTGCATTATGTAGTGTGACCGCTACGGACTGCTGAGCGGATTGATCAACATGCTGTCCTTCTCCGGTAATCCCGCGATGGTATGATGCAATCAATGCTCCGACAGCAGCTTCGGAAGCAGCGTGAAGATAAGCCATTGGAAAACTAAAATTGAGAGGCCTCCCTTCAGGTTCACCATTGATGTACATGCTGCCGCCCATGGCCATTAAGACAATATCTGGAGCCTTATAATCCTTATATGGACCATTTTGTCCGAAAGGAGAAATAGATACCATGATTATTTTCGGATTAATTTGGCTGATTTCAGAATAGCCCAAAATCAGGGAATCCAGATAGCCGGGGGTATAGGATTCAATGACAAAATCGCTGACCGTTACCAATTTCTTGAATATTTCCCTGCCATCTTCAGACTCGATGTTTAAGGTAATGCTCTTTTTGCCAATGTTATAGGCAAACCAGTAAAGACTTTTATCAGGATCCGGAGTGTTTTTAGCAAAGGGACCAATATTGCGGCCAGAATCGCCTCCGGGTGGTTCTATTTTAATCACCTCTGCACCAAGGTCGGAGAGTATCTTACCGCATAAGTATCCTTTTTCGTCAGATAAATCTAAAACTCGGTAGCCTTTAAGCATAGAGATAATTTATCTCCTAATAGTCCTTAACGCGTCATGCTTCAGTATACACTTTAGCATTTCTTTGGTCCTATTATAAAGCACCGGATGTTTATTTTGACCCAGCAATTTTCCCGGTTTTTAAGGTTTCGGTCGGTCTAAAAGTCTCTACGCCGAATTTGTCAGCTAAGGTTTGGCAGAGGTTGGCTAGTTTGATATATCCGACTTCCTTACCGCGCTGGAGAGGCCCAACTTCACCTCCCCCTCCATTAATAATAGCTTTATCTATATCATCCGGATTTTTCACCACACCCTCTTCTATAAGTTTGGTGGCTTCATTTACCTGTAAAGCCAGAAAATTGTCCGGATCGAAGTCTTTTCTGGCTAAAGCCGGATTAATTGCCGGCCGTCCTTTAGACCAGTCATAGATGCCCATCCCGGTTTTGCGGCCGAAATTACCCTGCTCAACTTTTTCCTTTAACCATTTAGGCGGTAGGTAATCGGGGGATAGGACATTGGAAAAGTAAAGATTGCCGTGATATAAGATATCCAAACCGATGAAATCCATCAGTTCATAAGGTCCCATCGGCATTCCTGCCTCTTTCATCCTGGCATCTATCTCTTCCGGCGTCGCCAAACCTTTCTCGACAATAGCTCCTAGTAGAATTGTTTTGGGTGCATTTAACCTGGTATACACAAATCCGGGAGAGTCTTTTGCAACTATAATGGGTACCTTGCCGATTTTCGTTGCCAGATCATAGGTTATCTGGACAGCTTCGGTGGCTGTTTTTCGTGCCTTGATGACTTCAACAAGCTTCATCATCATAACCGGATTAAGGAAATGCATACCTAGGACTTTCCCCGGTCTTTGGGTCACCGCTGCTAAATCGGAGATATTTATTCCGGAGGTATTAGAAGCAATAATGGTGTGTTTGGGGGCGGCTTTATCTATTTCCTCAAACACCTTCTTTTTTAAATCCTGGATTTCAGGGACAGCTTCTATGACAAAATCTACGTCATTCACTGCCTGATGGATATCTACATATGCCTTTATATTCTGCATCATCTCCGTCACTTTTTGAGATGAGATCCTTTGTTTCTGCTCCATCTTATCGAAGCTTTCTTTGATTTTGGCCAATCCTCTGTCTAAAAATCTTTGTTCAATATCTCTGATATTCACCGTGTATCCACCGAGCAGCAATACCTCTGCAATCCCATGACCCATTTCTCCAGAACCCATGACAGCCACTTTTTTTACATCTTCGATATTCATATTCCGAACTCCTTATTAAAAATGTGAAATCCGATCGCGGTCAATTTTTCTCAACATATCGATACTTCTCAGACAAATTTTTTCCTCTACGGGTCATATATCAGATATGGCTTAATAAAGTGAGATAAATCTTCTAGGAATTAATATGATATTTTACTAACCATTTGGTTAAATTGTCAATGGGTGGTTCCGGCATTTAATGTTCAAGGACTTTGTTACCAGCTAAATATTTAAGAAAAATGACAGTGATGAAGGCTGTACGATTCCATTGCTAATAGAAAATAATCGGACTTCCTCCCGGGAAGTTCTAGATATTAACAGATTTGGTAGCGTATAATAAA
>CAYGVP010000004.1:0-23093 GCA_964353385.1 uncultured Dehalococcoidaceae bacterium | reverse complement strand
ACCCGAGCGTACCTTCACCCGGGGGTTGTTTAAGACGAAGTCGGTCATGGTTTTCCTATCGGCTATCATCATGCCGAAGACTTTTTTACTGAAAGCGCCGACGGATATTTTACCGGCGCTATATTGGTCTAGATACTTACGCCAACCGCTACCAACAAACGTATCCAGCAGGAGGAAGCTAACGTCTTCTTCCGTTACCGTGCCATCGAAATCAAGCTGAACGGCGGTTTTTTTCATAATACGTCGAATTTCATCGTAATAATATAAATTATATACCAACGCTTTAACTCGTGTATTCTATGCCAAATACACAGGAATTTGGTAATTAGCTTTATATAGTGAAGGTAAAGTAATCAGGAAAAACAACACTAATACAATATACCATTATTGAACTAAATGATTGAATAAATATCGCTCGCAATTTTTTCTATTTCATTCGTGGCTAGTCGTAATAAAGGAAAAACCTCAATATGAGTATCAGCAAATAAAAAACTCACCCAAGTAGTAACCTTGACATCTAAACCTGGTGTTTGCATTGGTATACCTGTCCTTGGATTAAAAATTATCGGTTGATTCCCAATTCTAATTGCCCCTGGGGGCGCTTTTATTGCACCAGCTGGGGCTGAAATAGATGGCCCATGGCCAGGTAATCCGACTTGGTAAGATTGTCTAACACTTCTTGTTTGTGGTGATAATGTATTATGTTTGTTCTGATTTAAAATAGTACAAAAATTATAAAGCCAATCATTTCCGCATTTATGAAGTTGAATCCGTTCAAGTATTAAATAAATTGGAGGGGAAAGAGAGGACATTTTGGGCAAGCTTCTGTCTATACTTGACCTAAATCCGTTTTCATCTTTTCCATATGGGAAATATATGTCATTCAACTGTTTTTCACCTGAAGAAACACGATCTGGATATACTATTTTATCGTAAATATCATGAGCCATAAAATCTAGCGCAGAGCGTAAATTTTCCATTACATTTTTAATATCTATTTGAAGTGACGGATCTATTGTTTGCTTCTGCAAAGAAGCTTTGTATTCTGTTTTGATTCTCTCTAGATCACTTTTAACATGCTGGATCAAGTTATTAACTGATTCTTGTCTCATACTCATATTTCCTACTCAATATCGGTACACTAAATATAACAAATTCTCATAAGCTTCTACAATCTCCTAAACATGCAATTCTATTATATCCCCGTCCTGTAAAACGTGGTCGCGTTTGACCATGATGCCGTCGAACTTGCCGGAGCCCCAGACGCGGGCGTATTTCATACGCTGGGCAAAAGACTTATGAATAGAAACTGCCGCCATCTCTACCGTACCGCCTCTTTCGAGGATAATAGGTTCGGTCATTTCCGGCTTGCCACCGGGCTCTTTGGTATAGACGCGGATAACATCCAGCATTTGAAAGATTTGTTTCTTAAGCTCGTCTAAGTTGCCGGTAGCGGCGTTGATGGCAATGATTGGCAATATCCCGCCATACATCTCCTGTAAATCACGATAGTTCCTGCCGGACGGGTCGAGGTCAGCCTTGTTGGCGACCAGCAAGGCTTTCTTATAGCTAACGGGCGACTCGGTATCTTCAGGATTGGGATTTTTGCCAAGTCCGATGTTTTTTTCTTTCAGCACAGTAATTAAGGCATCGGTCTGCGCTAATACATCCTGACTCAAATCGACAACCAGCAAAAGAGCGTCCGCCCTTCTAATAATATTCAAGAGCCACCATTCCGGCAGCTGTTCGCCGATGGGCGGGGTATCGATAAGCTGTACCTGGACGTTTTCAAAATGCATCATGCCGGGGGTGGCGGTCTGGGTGGTATAAGGATAGGAGGCGACCGCGGGTTTAGCGTTAGTGATAACGGCGACGATTTGTGACTTGCCGGTATTGGGGGGGCCGATAACAGCCACCTGGGCGGCGCCGGATTTCTCAATCTTGGTAGTGGAATGAGAAGTAGCCGCCTTTTTCTCCAAGGACTTGGTTAAATTGGCGATCTTGGTGCGCAGTTCAGCGCGGAGGTGGTCGGTGCCCTTATGCTTGGGCATGACCGACAGCATCTCTTCGAGCCAGGCGATTTTTTCCTGGGTGGTCTTGGCGGCGCGGAAATTCTTTTCCGCCTCAAGATACTGCGGCGTTAAATTGGCCGGCATGGCTAGAGATACTCCTTTATCCTTTTAGCCTGCGCCATCGATACGCCTGCCGCGGCGACCAGTTCGTCGACGGAAGCCTCCCTAATGCGCTGGATGGAGCCGAACTGGCGCAAGAGGGCATTTTTACGGCGTGGGCCAATACCGGGGATACCGTCCATGATAGAAGCGAAAGCCTTTTTGCGGTGAACGCTAGAAAAGTAATTCACGGCGAAGCGGTGCGCTTCGTCCCTTAAACGCTGAAGAAGCTGAAGCGCGGGCGAAGACCTGGGCAAAACCAGAGGCTTTGTCCGGCGGGGGAGGAATATCTCTTCGTTTTCCTTGGCAAGACTTATTAAAGGGACATCTATATTTAATTCCTTAATGATGGCGAGAGCGGCGTTAAGCTGCCCCTTGCCCCCATCGATAAGGATGAGGTCGGGCAAAATACTCCAGGCACTGGCGGCAGAAGCATCTTTAGCGCCGCTGTGTTTGAAACGGCGGCGGAGAACCTCCTGCAGCATGGCGTAGTCATTAGCACCCTCAACAGTTTTAATTTTAAAGCGGCGGTAATGGGCTGATTTCGGCTTGCCCCCTTCAAAGACGACCATACTGCCAACCGCCGATGTTCCCTGGATATTAGAGATATCATAGGCTTCCATGCGGTTGGGCGGGGCAATAAGCTTAAGCTCTTTTTCAAGCTCGGCTAAAGCAACATCCGGCGATTTGCCGGTAGTGATTTCCTTAATCTTTATCTGTTCCAGTCCCTGGCGAGCGTTTTCCGCCGCCATATCCACCAGTTCTTTCTTCGCGCCTCGCTGCGGCACTATTATGTCAACCGCTCCTCCCCTTTTACTTTTAAGCCACTCGCGGATAACCTCTTTATCCTCTACAGGGTACTGGAGGACAAGCAGCGGCGGTATCTGGGCGGCGGAGGAATAATACTGCTTGATAAAGCCGGACATGACCTGCACGGGTTCTTCCTGGCTGGCGCCCTGCATAAGAAACCCTTCGCGACCCGTCAACTTGCTGCTGCGTACGAACAATACCTGCACATAGGCAAGGTCGCCTTCCTGTACGAAAGCGATAATATCTTCTTCACCGCGGATGACGGCGGCAACCTTTTCTCCCTCAATGACCTCGTGCAATACCCGTATCTGGTCTCTGATACGAGCGGCTTTTTCAAAGTCCGTAACTTCAGAAGCCTGGTTCATATTCGCCTGGAGCTCACGAATTACATTATCGCGTTTGCCTTCAAGAAAAAGGGTGACCTCTTTGATGACCTGGGCATAATCCTCGGGGCGGACATTGCCCGTACAGGGCGCTAAACAATGGCCGAGATGATATTCAAGGCAAGGTCGAGCAATTTTACCGTCGATATTCTTACTGCAGAAGCGCAGGGGGAAAATCCGCTTGAGCATGCGAATGGTCTGCTTGACCGAGGCGGCGGAAGCAAAGGGGCCGAAGTAACGCCCGCCGTCCTGCTCGAAGCGACGGGTGACATAGATACGAGGCCATTTTTCTTTAGTATCTATTTTAAGGTAAGGGAAGGACTTATCGTCTTTGAGAAAAACGTTATAACGGGGGCGATACTGTTTGATGAAGTTACCCTCCATGATAAGAGCTTCCTGCTCGGAACTGGCGATATAAAAATCAATATCGGCTATCCGGGCGACCATGCGCTGAATCTTGGGAGTCAGTTTTGCCGGCGACTGGAAGTAAGACCGCACTCGGTGGGAGAGATTCTTGGCTTTACCGACATAAAGAATATTCTTCTTAGCGTCCCGGTATATATAAACGCCGGGGCTCTGGGGCAAACGTTTAAGCTGTTCGGCGACAACAGGGTTGTCGTACTTCTTTTCTCTGTCCATTTCTAAGCTTATTCTAGCATAGCTGAAATACAGAGCAAAGAGAACTAAAGCAAGTGTTCCACGAGAATTTTAATGCCGATGCCGATGAGAATAAGGCCGCCGAGCAATTCCGCACGCTTGCCAACCAGAGAGCCTGCTTTATTGCCGATAAGCTGGGCTATCATCGTGATAATAAGCGTCGTTATACCTACTGTAATGGCGGCGATTAAAATATCTGTCTTTAAGAAGGCAAAACTTAAACCTACCGCAAGGGAATCGATGCTGGTGGCGATAGACAGGGCTAAAAGAGTAAGCCAGCCGTTGTAACTTTTACCTTCTTTTTCTTCATCTTTTTCACGGAAAGCTTCCCAAACCATCTTGCCTCCAATGAAAACCAGAAGTGCGAAAGCGAGCCAGTGGTCATACGCAGAGATGAAGTCGATGACGGTGCGGCCGGCCAGCCAGCCGAAAACAATCATCAAAGCCTGGAAAATACCGAAGGCGAGCGGGAAGCGAAAGAATAGGGAAACAGAATAACGCTTGACAGCAATGCTGGAGCTTAAAGCCACGGCAAAGCAATCAGCGGATAAACCAATAGCGATAATAAGAATGGAAGAAAAACTGGTATCTGTCACCTATTAATTATGTCATAATACAAAAAGCACCTTCAACAAACAAAGGTAAATTATTTTTTTAGGACATCATAAAGCCTGCCTACGTTCATGGCAATAACTTCAGCGGTATGCTTATCGCGAGGAAGGTTCGGAAACTGTTTAAACATAGTGAGCTTTTGCTGGGCTTCTTGCCGGGTCATCCCTTGAGCAATGGCTTTTTCGACTGTCTCTACCCAGATAGTGAGGATATCATACATTTCCGAGATACAGCTTTTATCGCCAACTTCACCATGGCCGGGTACAACGTAATCAACATCAAATTTCTGCATTTGCTTTAAAGTTCTAAACCACTTGTCAGGTATAGCCTGGTGTAAATAAGGTAAGTTTCGGACAATATTATCCGAGGTAAAAATAATCCTTTCCTCGGGGACATAAACCACTACCTGATAAGGAGTATGCCCGGGCATATTGATAAGGTGGAAAGAATGGTCGCCGAGATAGAAAGTAAGCCGCTGGGAAAATGTAATATCAGAAGGTCGATATCTGAAATCATCATCCAGAACAACTCCGGGCGCTTCAATCTTGAGCATATCTTTAATATCCTCGACTTTATAATCGAGGATAGCATCGCGCGTCCCCTCATGCGTGATAAGCGTGCCGCCGAAATAGCAACTGCCGGAAATATGGTCGCCGTGAGGCTCTGTATTGATGACATAGCGGATTTTACCCAATTTAGAAATTTCCGCCGCCATTTTTTTAGCGTTCGCCGGCACCAACGGCGTATCAATGACCACCACGCCATCTTTGGTCACCACACAGCTTGAGTTGCAGACACTTCTTTTGCTTTCCACATAGATATTTTCCGTAATTTTCTGCATTTTCTGCTCCTTCAGATAAAATAAGAGATTTTTTATTAAATAAATACGGAGAAATACCGGTTATCCAATACTTTAAACGGCTGTTATAGCGGTGTCAAGTTGAGATTAGCGCCGTATGGGGAGCATACCCTGGGCGCGGAACCACGCCACATGGTCGCGGATAGACTCCTGCCATGACCTAGAGGTGAAGCCGATTTCCTCTCGAGCCCGCGCCGAACTCACCAGAGAGTTGCTCCGCAACACATCGATAGAGTAAGCGGTGAAAACAGGCTTGCGCCGGAGCAATCGATAGTAGACACTGGCAAGCACGCCGGCAGCGCGGGCGATTACAGCGGGTATCTTATAAGTGGGAGCAGGATAGCCGATATTTCGCTCCAGTTCTTTTATCAACTCCGGCACCTGGACTTGCGCGCCGGAAAGGATATAGTGGCGCCCGGATTGTCCCTTTTCCGCAGCAAGAATGAGACCGCGAGCAACATCGCGCACATCCACGAAATCATAAGCGCCGCTGACATAGGATTTCAGTTGCCCGCTGGCAAAATCAATGATAAGTTGACCGATGTTGGAGATACCGTAATCAAAGGGGCCGATTACACCCGTAGGACAACAGATGACGGCATCAAGTCCGCCTTTTTTTACTTCATCCAGAAGCAGTAATGTAGCGCGGGCTTTGCTTCTGGCGTAATCGCCTAGAACACGGTCCGGAGAGAACGGCTGTGACTCGTCAATGACCGTGCCTTGAGGCGGTTCGGCGACAGCATGGATAGAACTGGTATAGACAAGGCGACGGACATGGCAGGCGCGACAGGCTTCAATAACGTTACGTATGCCGCCAATATTCACCCGTTCAAGCAAAGCCGCCACACCCGGCATAATAGTGACGATACCAGCAAGATGAAAAACAATGTCAGCGCCCGTAAATACTGATTTCAGGCTTGCAAGGTCAGTAATGTCGCCAAAGACAGTCTCTACATTCAAACCAGCGAGCGGGCGTTTATCGTCGTTAGGCAAAACCAAAGCCCGCACACTCATGCCCTTGGCAAGCAGTTCCCGCACAAGAACGTTACCAATATGTCCCGTTGCCCCGGTTACAATAACCACTTTCCCAATTCCTCCTAATCTAATTGTAGGAGCTTGAAAAATATATTGTCAACTAGGAAAGTCCGCTAGAGTGTCGCCGACTTCTGCCGCGACCATAACGTCGCAAGCTTTTCACTGGGGAATATGGGCGGGATTGTAAAAAGATAGACTATGATAGGCTTTTATGAAACAATGATTGGAATATTAAGAGGCGAGATTCGCTGGGCCGATTTGATTCCAACAAGAGGCCGGGAATAAACAGGCTTGCGTCCGGTATTAATTATCAGTCCGCTGCTTGTCTAACTTTCCTTAGGAAGACGATCCCTAGCACAATAAAAATGATAATCGATAGGACCCCCATTGTTGGTCCAACCAAACCAATGCTTAGGGCATTAAGTACATCGGGGAAATCAATCGATACAAGACCAAATATTCTCAACATCCCACCACTAAAGGTCGCAATAGCATATAAAAGCATTAAAAAGCCAGCGACTCTCTCCAGCCCGCGTTTCTTTCGAAGTGACCAGCCAAATAATCCCCAAGCCACGGTTTGAAGGAAGAATCCTCCGCCCTCAATCATATAGCCAAAGTTGTCCCAGAAGGTAAAACCATCAGCCGAAACGAAACCTTTGACCACGCCTGACAATACGGATATTAGAACCATGTAACTTACTATTCGCACCGATATGTTTAATAGCTCAAAGGTTCCTGCAAAAATAGCACATCGAAAATTATGTCTTATAGTCAAGGCAACAAGTCCCAGCACTACCGATACCTCAACCAAGGCAAGGACAATAAAGAGAATATAAAGAGAAACTATTAGGCCCCCATTGGTAGTCATATAGGCGAGCCTTTCCTCTAACGAACCAAACAAAGCAGGGGATGCTACAGTAATAACTAGAATACTGTAGATAATAAGTCCAACAGCTCCAACGAAGGCAAAATAACCAGCAGGACGAAACAACGATTTGGTTTGCCCTTCAGATAACATGATTTGAGTATAATCTACGATGGTTATCCAAGTAAAGTTCCCGCTTTAGATAATGATATCGTGGAGACGCTACCAACAACAAATAGAAGGCTTAACGCTAGGGGATATGGGAGATAACAAAAAGTCAGAATTTGGTGGAGATAGGGTAACAATAGACAGAACTTCCGAACTAGTTTTCAGCCTTACCCTTTAATTTATCAATATTTTTCCTAGCCAAGTGGTTGAAGGCATTTTGTTGGCAATATTGTCATCACTCTAAAATTGTAAACAAATTATATGCTAATACCATGGCACATTTCAGGCAAATGCGACTTAGAAAAAAGGTTAATTATTGTAGAGTTTCAAACCTGTAATTCAAAGATGAAACTCCAGTCAGAGGGTCTAAAATGATCTCGGCATGGGTTTCAGACCGGGACGGCCGGGGTATTTTTTGGCAACAGCCTTTACTACTGGATTGTCCAGGGCATTCAGATGACCTTTATCGTAAACCAGCGTGTCGCCGACTTTAAGGGTAGGGCAACGGATATCGCCTGTGCAGTGCATCCAGTAGGGGTAGGTTGGGTTAGATGGCGGCGCCCCGATGTGTACATGCAAATTAGAACTGTGTGAATGTTCAATTACACGCCGGTAGAGTATATTAGGGCACTGGTGCGGTGCCACAATGGCTTGCGGGTGGACTCCAAAGTGGAAGGTATTGAAATCATATACTCCATCTCCAACACGCTTGCGCATCGATGATAAGAAACTTTTAAAAGCTGCCGCTTCCTCTCCACCTTCAATTTTGGTGATGCGGTTGTTTTCGATTGCCAGCCGAATCGGCTTGTTTAAATAGGGTGAGATACCTATATAGCGCGGCCACCAGCTCAACATACAATCGAAAATAAAAATACCGGAGGTATTAGATATATTTACTGGCGGATGTACCCATTCCGGCCAGGGCAAGTAATAGCCAGCCTCTTCTCTCCTTGATGAATATGGCATACCGGGGACGCCAACTCTTTTCGCTGGATTTACAATTGTTCCTTCAAGATGGGTCCCGTTTTCATCGGTCATTATAAATTTCAATCCTGCTTTAAATGGCAGAGAAGCTTGATAGCGGATCTCACTCACCAGTTCATAGGGTGTCTGCGCCCAGGCGGTGCAAAGCAGCGGGGCTGTGGTCGCAAAATTGCGCACCATCCAGATTTTATATTCAGCAAGATAATCTCTGAATTCCGCAATTTCTTCAGTTACTAAGTCAAAGGAGTGGTTGATAAGCACATTACAGCCCAGCATCGCCGCCTTGACAATCGGAGGAAATCGCCACTTATGGGGAACGGCCGGTTCATCGATCCAGAGGACTGAAGCTCTGGCTCCCCGCTCCTGCACACTTGCTTGAATCCAGGCTATAGCTTCCTGGTCAACCAGATTATCTCCACCATAAAGTCCATCTATTTGCGCCAGAATTAATACTTCCTGTCCTGATTTAATTTTGGCGCAATGGTCCAGCATGTCATTTATTGCTATTAAAGCTCCTCTAGGGATTCCGATTTGGCTACTCATATGCTCTCCTTGCTATCTCTACTTTCCCAACACTATGCCCGCGGGGTCTATTTTTTCTCGGAGAATCTTTATATAATCGTCAGGCGGTTCAGGGCTTGTTTCAATTTTGGGAGGTATTATTATTTCAAAGCTGCTGTTATCTTTCACCTCGTCCACACTGACTCCCGGATGCAAGGAAATCAACATAAGTTTTTTTGTCTTTTGATCAAAGCCATAGACACCCAGTTGAGTTATTACTCTATATGGGCCTGTCCCGGTGGGTAATCCGGCTTTTTCCCTGGCGCCAGGGCCGTCTAAATAGCCAGGGCTGGTTAGAAAATCAACTTTTTCTACAAAAGTCCTTTTAGTTTGATTAGCAATTATTATTATTAGTCGTTGCGCGAAGGAGGCGACATCATTAGCTCCACCACTTCCTGGTAATCGAACTGTGGGCAAATCATGTTTGCCAATAACTGTGGTATTAATGTTTCCATATTTATCCATCTGTGCAGCACCTAGGAAACCATAATCTATGTATCCTGCCTGTGCAAGCGACATAACATCATGCATGCTAGTAGCGGCTACACCTCTATAATAAGTTCTGGATTCTCCCACAGAAACGGGTAGTTCAGGAATTTGTGCTCCTACACCACCTGCTTCAAATACTATGAGTAAGCCAGGTGCAGTTGTTTTTTGAGCCAGCATAGTCGCAATGATTGGTAATCCCGTACCCACAAAGACCGATTTATTGTCCTCCAACATCATCGCGCCGGTGAATGCTAGGAATTCACGGACGTTATATCTGTTTTCATCGAGCATATTGTTAACAACCTCTTATTATTATGTGACCTCTATTTTGAGTTTCTCCAAGGAGCCGTCATCGGCGCTTTAAGGAATTCCCGCTTCTTAAGGTAGTTTAAGCGCTTAATCCCAACATAACGGTTTAAATACTCCTGGAAGTTATCAACGGAAAATACGTATTTCTCAAGGTATTCCTCGGTTCCTTCAGGGGTCTTGCTTAACTTGAGCCACTCTGCTATCTGGTCTTCATCATAATAATACATTTCAGGCATTTCACATGGGTGCGAGCCGAATGGAGTTTCAATTACAGCATCCACCACAAAAAAGGGTATGCTCGTTCTCCATGGCTCTTTCCTGATAATTTCATTATCGATTATTTCTTCGGTAGTAATTATTAATCGTCTTGCACATCGTGAAAGTTCGAAGTCCTCTACTAAAATACCATCGATTTGAGCGTTCCCGTAAATATCGCAACGATGTACATGAATAAACGCCACGTCGGGGTAAGCTGCAGGAATCAGATTAATTGGCTTCCCGTTAAATGGGTCAGTTACTACTTTACAACAACTGTAATTGCCGGTGTCGGTACCAAGTAGATTTCGGCTCGGTATGAAGGAAAGACCCATCATCGCTGCTAACCATCGCCATTGGTATCCAGCATTGCTGTTTTCGGCAATTACTCTGCATTGACCACTTTCTACCATTCTTCTTGATGCAGGAGATAATCCTCTTAATTCATGGCCAAAAGAATAAGCCGCTTCAACTCGATTGACACAGCCTGCACCGATTAAAACATCAAGGTCATGAACGGAGGTTTTACCCGCCATAGAGAGATTACGTTTCTTCTGCCTAATTATTTCGTATATTATGGCCATTGATACTCTGATATGCCCGAAACCTCCACTGGCGATGAAATCTCCATCATGAACATATTGAGATACAGCTTCTTTAGCGGATGTGGTCTTATCTTTTAACTCCCTGGACTTGTTTTTTAGGACCCATTCCCTAGCTTCATCCGGGTCATGCCACCCTATAAGTTCACCTTTACCCTCTTTTATTACATCCATGCTTAACTCCTTTTGGTACCTAGAGTTTCGTTTTGCATGTTATTTATGTACCAGTAAGGTCCAATACGGATTACAATCGTCTTGGCCAATTCCATTACAAAAGATAAGAACTAATAATTGACCTTTTCAATCCCCTTTAACTTGAGAATCTGCCTTACTTCATCCGGTGTAGCCGGCTTTATGCTCATTTCATTTGCTATTCTTACTATCCTTTCCACTTGCTCGGCGCTGCTCCGGGCTAATCTGCCATAACCTGCGTACAGGCTGTCTTCCATCCCTACTCTAACATTTCCTCCCATAGCTAATGTAGCCGCTCCGATGGTTATCTGGTCCCTGCCGATGGCCGCAACCGACCAGCTAAAATTCCCTAATACCTCCCTCGTGCGCTCATAGACAAATACCAGCGTGCTGATAGTGGCGGGCATACCACTCAAAGCGCCCATGACAAACTGCAGGTGCACAGGAGCATCGACGTAACCGCGGTCAATCATATATTTTACCGCGCTTATCTGACCTGTATCCCATATTTCCAGTTCCGGCCGGGTATTGTTTTCCCGGCAGGCCTGGCTGTATTCACGCATCATCTTATAGGTGTTTTCAAAGATAAAGGTCTCACGGGCTAAAAACTTCTTTTCCCATTCATACTTGATCTTATCTTTCATCCTCTCATAGACCTGTACCGCCGTGCCGCTAAGCGAACCGCAATTCAGGGTAGCCATTTCAGGTTTGAACTCCGGCACCACCTTTATCCTTTCTTCCGGCGTGCCGGCACCGCCTGTCGTGATATTTATGACTACGTTACATCGCTTTTTAATATCCGTCACAATCTCGCGGAATATGGGCAAACTGGGAGTAGGTTCACCATTCTCCGGTTTGCGGGCATGGATGTGAACAATAGCCGCACCGGCTTCATAGGCTTTAACTGCGTCATCGGCAATCTGCTTCGGTGTTAATGGTAAATATTCAGACATTACCGGCGTGGCTCCTTGACCGGTAATAGCTGCTGTAATGATTACCTTTCGCAGCACTTTTTCTTCACTCATCTATCTTCGTCCTCCGTTTAATGTTGCTAACCAAGCTCGTTCCCGGCGATCAATACGCTAACTGTAGCAGCACCCGGTTCTCCACCCTGGTTATGGGTCAAACCGAGGCGCGGGTTTTTAACCTGGCGTTTGCCAGCTTTACCTTGAAGCTGCTTATATACTTCATAAGCCATCCTCAAACCCGTCGCGCCGATGGGATGCCCGAAGCACTTCAGACCGCCATCGGTATTTACAGGCAAAGACCCCTGCAAGGTGAATGTTCCGGCTTCTATATCCTCACTGACCTTACCACGTTTACTGAATTGCAGGTCTTCCATGATGGTCAATTCGGTAATGGAAAAGCAGTCATGCACTTCGGCGATGTTGATTTCCTGGCGCGGATTTTTAATTCCGGCTTCTTTATAAGCGGCAATACCCCCGCGATAGGTCTCCTCCACATGAGCGAAATCGTAAGCCTGGCTTAACCAGCCCTCACGCGGCCCCTGGCATATCTGTACGGCTTTGATATATATGGGGTCTTTCCTGAAGTTTTTCGCCAGGTCGGCCCGTGTAATTATCGCCGCAGCCGCACCGTCGCTGACGCCACAGCAATCGTATAAACCGAGGGGATAAGCTATTATAGGGGCGTTAATGGCCTGTTCGAGAGTTATTTCACGTTGGAAATGTGCCTTCGGATTAAGCGAGCCGTTGTGATGGTTTTTCACCGCGATCTGCCCCAGTAGCCTCTTTCCTTCTTGATAGGTTAGACCATACTTGGCGAAATAGCCGTTGGCCATCATAGCGAATACGGCCGCCGGTGTCTGTGTAGTCAGCCGGTAGCTCCATGTGGCAATCGGCCGCGTCTGCGGCAGCCCCGAATAACCCGTGTCCTTCAGTTTTTCAGCGCCGACCGCCAGCACGACATCGTACAAGCCAGCAGCAACGGCGTAACAAGCTGCCCGTATCGCTTCCGAGCCGGTAGCACAGGCGTTTTCAACGTGTGTAACCGGAATATAAGAAAGCTTGAGCGGTGCTGCCAGGATCTGGCCTGTTTCCCCCGCAAAGACGCTTCCCCACCAGGCTGCCTTGATGATTTTAGGGTCAATACCAGCATCCTCGTAGGCTTCATAAGCTGCGTCAATAACCATGTCTTCCAGGCTTTGTCCCCAGTTCTCGCCGAACTTGACGCAGCCCATTCCTACAATGGCAACTCTATCTTTTATGCTATCCATTGCTATATTCCTCTACAAAACTCTAAGATCTCACCGGCTGGCATTTCCACCAGTAGTTATGAATGCCGCCGACGTAATACAATCTGCGGAAGGTCATTTCGAGAGGCATTCCTACCTTGATTGCTGCCGGGTCCCTGTCCGTCATATCGCACATTATGCGGCCGCCGCCCTCAAAATCTACGAATGTTACTGTAACCGGCGGATCGACAGTTTGCATCACGTAGTCATGAGAGAAAGAAAATACTTTCGCCGGCCTATCATTGAAACTGTAGGGTTCCATTTTATCTTTAGTATGGCAATTTACACACACGCGTTGCGGCGGGTATTGCGGTAAATCGCAATGCTGACATTTCGTGCCTGTGAGGCGCAGTTCCCATGGCACCTCGCGCCATTGGGCTACCGGCGAAGGCTGGCGGAGCTCCAGCGGCGGGCGCGCCGCCGGTTGCACCTGTACCAAATCACGCCAGCGCAAGTATCGACTATAATTGTCAATAATGCTTTTAGAAGCCAGGTATTTCTGGACGCCTCGCCGGTCCTTCATCGCACTTATTTGTTCCGTCGTTTCCAGAATAGCGATATCGCATCCGTTGCCATAGCTGGCCAGCAATATTTTTTCCCCGTTTTTAGCACGTTCAAGCACCGCTACCAGACTCATCAGGCTCATCGCGCAGCCTGTATCACCTACTGACACATGTAATACGTCCTGAACCTGTTTTTTTTCATCGAAACCCAGCCTCTGTGTCACTGCACGTAACTGGCGCAGGCTGGGCGAATTAAGCGCGACGTGTGAAATATCTTGCGCCGTCAGCTTATGCTTCTTTAATAAGGCAGACACGCTCTCCAGCACCGTGCGATTGAAGCCTTCTTCCATAGCGAAGCGGTCTTCAGCCGAGCGGACGAAAGTATCCCGGTCGGACCGCCAAGTATCCTGGATTTCGTAATACCTGGTAGAGAACTGCTTGATATCGGCGATGGTCTGGTCGCGACTGACCAGTAGAGCTACAGCGCCGTCGCCGAAGTTCATTTCGTTAGGTCCGGAGGGATAACCGAGACGGGTATCCGCGGCACAAACCAGTATGCTCGGCGCACAGCCGCTAACAACCGCATCCAGCGCCGCTTTTAAGGCATTTGTCCCGCATCTCAAAGACCCGGAGAAGTCAATGGTAACCGCTTCCGGTACCAAATCCAGAACTGCGGCGATTAAAGCCGCGCACTGCTTCTCTTTATAGGGGGCGGTCGTCGAGGCGAAATAAAGACCTCCGATTGATGTACGGTCTATACCTTTTAAACAATCCCGGGCGGCGGCAACAGCCATTGTCAGGCTGTCTTCGTCATAATTAGCTACAGCCCGTTCGCCCGGCAAAGCCGCGGCTCCCCATTCCCGCGCTATTTCCGCCCGGCTAAGCCTGAAGAAAGGTATATATGCTCCGTATGAAGCTATTCCTGTCATATTATTCTCACTTTTTCAGTACGATTTCACCAAGATAGATGTCCTTCATGGTTTTAGCTTTGATACTCTTCGCCTTGTAACCTGGCGCTTCTATTTTGACTGTATAGTCCGTATTGTCCGCCAAACCTTCGAACTCAAAATCGCCAAAGCCATTGGTCTTGGCGCTCCGGCTCCCGCCGTTACCACTCAAGGATATTTCTAGCCCAGCGGCTACCTCATCAACGTCTCCGTAAATTACCGTTCCGGCTACAAACTTCTTTGGCAGGCTGATGTAACTGACTTTCTCTTTCATCCCGTATTCAGGATGTAAGATTTCGGTTTTACCTGAAGCTATGAGTTGTGAAATCTCGCTCTTTGGGTTGTCTAAATCACCAAATATTAAAGCACCCGTGGGACACGACTCAACACACCGGGGTACTTTCTCTCCTTTGTCCAGGAGATGCGCACACAAGATACACTTCTGCGGCAGCTGCTTCTCTTCGTTCCATTCGATTACCCGGTAAGGACAGCCGTTTATGATTTGCTTCTGCCCTTTGGCTTTCACAGGATCGATAATAATTATGCCATCGGGTCGCCTATAGACTGCGTTATCCTGGGATGCCTTAATACAGCCGGCGTTTTCACAATGCATGCAGATAATCGGGGTGTAGTTTACCTTTACTTTCGGATACTGCCCCCGCTCCCGCTCGATGAGCTTTATCCAGTTCATGCCACTCATCGGTTGAGCCGCGGCATATCCTGGATTTTCATTGCCGGCAAACTCATCCCGACAGGCGAGGAAACAGTTGTAGCAGCCGGTACATTTCGTAATATCTATTACCATTCCGTATTTAGTCATTTACTTATGCCTCCCACTTGCAGATTTCAACTAAGCAAGAATTATTCGCCATACCGGGCGCATTCTTGGATACCCACCGCGATGGAGTAAGAAGGTTCATTACGCCACCTCTATCAAGGCTTCCCGCTTTCCCCGGCTCGAGCGGGTCATACTTGGCACTGGCCTGACAAGAGTGGATTGTGCCCGGGCGGACACGTTCGGTAACTTTAGCGATACCCAGTGCCGCGCCGCGTCCGTTATACACTTTAACTATATCGCCTTCGCTAATGTTTCTTTTTTCCGCATCAATCGGGTGGATGCGCACCGGCCACCATGCGTAGCCGTCTTTCTTAACGCGTTGTTGCGGTATATCATCCAGCCAAGGATTTTTATTATCATGTTGAGTATGGAAAGAAAACTTGGCATGCGGTGTAATCAGCTGTAATGGGTATTTCTTCGTTAGCTTCTTCGTATTGTAGCCCTCCCAGCTGGGAATATAACGAGCCATAGGAGGTCTTTCTTTATCATCAGGTGCAAATCTTTTGAGGCTATTAGAGACAAATTCAATCTTACCACTATCAGTAGCTAATAAGTGAGCTTTAGGCGTACCCAGGTTAGGATTCAAAGGATCAGGCGTATCACAGGGGCGGCCTTCATAAAACCAGCGATTGGAAATAGTGGGTTTATAATCATCTGGTAAAGGCACTACGAAGTAGCCCTTCTTTTTAAAGTCCTCGTAGCTGATGTGCTTGTGCACATCGGAGTAATAGAATATCTTTTTGATCCAATCCTCTTCAGAATTTCCCTCGGCATACTCATCCAGAAATCCCAGTCTATCGGCCAAGGCTTTATAAATTTCCCAATCGGGTTTAGATTCCCAGAGCGGTTCAATACACTTGTGCTGGTAAACAATCACCCTGTGATTGGTATTGGCATTACCATGGCCGTAGCCGCCGGGGGCTGTCCACTCGGACATGTCAGAATGTTCAAACGGGGTTGTAGCCGGTAAAATCACATCGCCAAATTTTGTCTCACTCTGCCAATGGCAGTCCTGCATTACCACGAATTCCAGTTTGGGGCTCTGGTACATCTTAACCCAGCGATTAGTCTCCGTCATCGTGCTGATAAAGGAACCACCATGACGATGGATCATCTTGATTTCTGCCCCATTTGGTCCAGGTTCAGGGTAAGTAAAAGGCTTAAATTGCTGATCAAAATACTGGCCGCAGAAGCCTTCTCCTACCCAATGAATGGGGGGATTTAAAATAGCTTCCGGTAAGGATATACGCCATACTTTCTGGGTCACTTTATTAACATTCGGGAAGGCCGGTTTTTTCGCCACTGTGGCAAAAGCATCCCATCCGGCAGAGGCATAGCCAGGCATTTTGAAATTAAAGTCCAGGGGAGCGCCCATACCAGCTCCGCCCCATACATTGACGCCCGGTTTCCCCAGGCCTTGCATGGCGATAAGGAAGACCATAAGTCTGGCCCACTCCGTGGCATATGCCTCACGACAAGCCCCACCGGTGCCATACATAGCTCCGCAGGCCAACATGGTCTTCTTGGAAGCCCATTCCTTAGCTAAGGCTATAATAGTGTGCGCCGGGACATCGCAAATCTTGGCTGCCCACTGAGGGGTCTTAGGCGTTTTGTCTTCACCGTTCCCTAGAATATGCTGCTTCCATTCCTCAAAACCGACAGTTCGATTCTCAATAAACCATTTATCATAAGTCCCTTCGTTGATCCATACATAAGCAATGGCTTCTGCCATTGCAGCATCAGTTCCAGGGCGGGGAGCTATCCATTTATCTGCCATAACGACCGCGGTGGAATTGCAATAAGGATCAATAAAAATTGATTTGATTCCCAGCTCTTTTATCCACTGCCGCCAAATTGTGTTATCCTGCCCGTTATAGCCTACTGCGCTCGTACCATTGGGATCGACAGACCACATGATAATCTGTTCGGTATTTTGCAAGGCGTCTGCCAGAAGATCAAAATTATCGCAATGCCCCAATTTCCAATAGTAACCCCAGGCATTTATAGCACCCCAGTGCCAGCCCTCCCAGCTATCCGGATTATCTAATAATTCGGTGTAGCTCAGGAGATTGTAGAAGCGGCAATAAGGACCCATTTTATAGAAAAGCAAACCCCAGTTATGGTGGGAGGAGGCCATGGCTGTGATGGCGGCCGGCCCATAGGTCTTTCTGATCCTCTTGATCTCACCAGCGACGATATCCAGAGCTTCATCCCAGGAAATGCGGACATATTCATCTTTGCCCCGCAATTCCGGATGCCTATCACCGTTGGGATCAAAATTTTTACGTTTCATCGGATACTTGATTCGGTTCTCGGAATAGACCCTCATTCTTTCGGCGACTACAAAAGAACCAATCGGTATCTTTCGCGGATCAGTAAATTTCCTGCCTCTGGCTTCGATTGTCCATCTGCCTTTGTCCGTTTCATCCAGGACAAACGGCCGCATTTTTATTATCTTGCCATCCCTTACAGTCACTTTTACAGGTCCGCCAATTGTGCATTGCGTTAATACCTGTTCTGCCATAGTACCTCACTCCTCGATTTCAGTACCGGATAATGAATAATACTAATTATTTGCCCTTCTTTTTCTCAGAGTCCGACCACTTTGATTTAATATCATCGAAGTGGTGATGCATTTGTGTTATTTGGTTGCCGAAATTCTCCAGGCCGATTTGCAAATGGAAGTCATCTTGCATAATGCGCTTCCAGGGGCGAACGGTAATTTCGTGCGTAAGGCGGCGGATCATCCGCGGCTGTTTCATAATCTTTTCCGCGATTTCCCAGGCGCGGGAGAGGAGCTTTTCTTTAGGCACGATTTCATTCACCAGGCCCCAGTCGAGACAGGTCTTGGCATCGACGCCGTTGACCATGAACATCATGTAGTTGCCGCGCTTGAGACCGCAAATGGCCTGGATAATCAGACCCTGCGCGTCGCCCGGAACCGTCGCGTCACCGAAATGGTCGTCGCGCAGGATGAAGTCCGGCACGCAGAGGGTAATATCGCTCAAGAAAGCATGCTCCCAGTGCAGACCGGGGCCGTTGATGGCGCCGATGGTGGGTACTTCAATATCATTGAGCCAATTATCCACGACTCTGCGGGCGTCGTGCCAGACGTAGTCGAAGATAACATTCTTATCGGGATTGTCCTCAGCCTTCGCGAAAGATTCCATATCGAAATCCCCGATCCAGTACGGGTCAGTGGAAGTCAGGATAATAACTTCGTTTTCCGGGTCATGGCCGATGGTAGTCCAGGCTTCGGTCATTGCCTGGTGCATCTCAAAGCTCCATTTTACGGGGCCGCCCTTGGTATGCAGGCGGACCAGCAGTATGCCGTTCCGGCGCTCAAAGGCCATGTGCTCAGCGTAAGTTTTTTTGTAATCCTCAAGTTTCGGGTATGGAACCTGTTTTGTATTGGTCATGTTTCGTGCCTCCTTATTATTTTATATATTCATCTTAAACTACGCTGCTTTTTTATGCAGATCGATGTCTCCCACATTAATGTCTTTACTGGCATCAACCGATTCCACTTTTTTCGGAGTATAGCCGGTTTTTTCGATCACCAGGGAGTATTTACCTGGTTCCTGTCTTTCAAACCAGAAATCACCGAAGATGTCGGTCTTCAAGGAGGATTTCTTTTTATTTTTCAAGTTGGTCAGGGTCACCGTTGCCCCTTCAAGGCACTCGTCAGCTTCAGGGTCATAAACCGCCCCGGCAATAAAGTATTTATTCAGCAAGCCTATGTAAAACACCCGCGGCTTAGCTTTAAATTCCGGGTGCAGCACTTCAGCCTTAGCTATAAGCCCCTGAAGCTCTGACTCCTCGCCGAATTTCAATGCACCGGTAGGGCAGGCATCAACACAGCGGGGTTCTTTCCAGCCTTTATCCAGAAGATGCGCGCACATGGTGCATTTCTGGGATATATTTAAGTCGGAATTGAAGTAAACAACTTTATAAGGGCAGGCATCTATACAATTACGTGTGCCGGTGCATTTTTCGGGATCGATAATCACGATTCCGTCATCCCTTTTGTAGATAGCTTTTGATTTACACGAAGGGATGCACGGCGCATCATCGCAGTGCTGGCATATGTCGTGCATATACCGCACCCTGACTTTTGGGATGGTTCCCTTTACCACATCAGTAACTTTCATCCAGAAATGCCCGGTGTCTGGCTGCGGTTTGGCGATGGGAGTCCAGTCGTTACCGACATGCTCATCCTTGCAGGCTACCTGACAGTTATAGCAGCCGTTGCACTTGTCGATGTCTATTATTAAAGCTTTCATCTTGTCTGACCTCTTCTCTAATTTGAACTTGTTTTCTACGTTTCCCACTTTGCTACATCAACCAGGCACGAGTTGTTAGCTTCTCCCGGAGCGTTTTTGGATACCATCCTTGAAGGGGTTAGCAGGTTAATGCAGCCGCCTTTGTCCGGACTGCCTGGCTTGCCCGGCTCAAGGGGATCATATCGGGCCGCAGCCTCATAAGAATGCACGGTCCCGGGTCTTACCCTCTCGGTAACATGTGCGGCACAGAGCACCGTACCGCGGGCATTGTAGACTTTAACGATGTCTCCATCATTGATATTGCGGATTTTGGCATCTGAAGGATGGATACGCACCGGCCACCAGGAGTAGCCGTCTTTCTTGACGCGGTGCTGCGGTATATCATCCAGCCAGAAACTCTTGTTATCATTATGCGTATGATACGAGAACCTAGGATGCGGACTGATTAGCTGTAAAGGATACAAAGCGGTTAACTTTTTGGTGTTGTATCCTTCCCAGCTGGGTATGTAGCGCGGCATGGGAGGCCGTTCTTTATCGTTGGGGTCGAATTTAGCGAGGGTCTGGGATACGAACTCGATTTTGCCAGTCGGGGTGGCGAGTAAATGCGCCCGTTCGGTACCGATATTGGGACTTCTCTTTTCCGAATATAAATCGCACGGACGCCCTTCATAGAACCACCGGAAGGATACCAGAGGTTCTGCGTCCGGCGGCATCGACGGTACAACAAAATACCCCTTCTTTTTAAAGTCGTCATAGCTGATATATTTAGGCAGGTCAGAAAACTCGTATACTTTCCGGTTCCAATCCTCAAAAGAGTTACCTTCTGTATATTCTTCTTTGATGCCCAGTCTCTCAGCTAGCAACGTGTATATTTCATAGTCAGGCTTGGATTCCCAGAGAGGGTCAATGCATTTCTGTTGATATATGATAACGCGATGGTTGTTATTCTGGTCATCGGCACCATAGCCACCGGCGGAGTTCCACTCGGAAAGGTCGGTATGCTCGAAATTAGTAGATGCCGGCAAAATGATGTCGCCGAAGTTGGTCTCGCTTTGCCAGTGGCAGTCCTGCATCACTACAAATTCCAGATTTTTATGCTGGTACATCCTTACCCAGCGGTTGGTCTCGGTCATGGTGCTGATGAAAGACCCACCGTGCCGATAAATCATCTTAATAGGAGCGCCATTAGGTCCCGGTTCAGGACAGGTAAACCGGTTGAATTGCTGCTGGACTGAATTGCCGCAGAAACCTTCTCCAATCCAGCTCACCGGCGGATTCATTACGATCTCCGGAAGCAATAAGCGGTAGGCTTTTTGAGTTACGGAATTTCCTTCCGGGAAATAAGCTTTCTTCGCTACAATAGCGAAGGCGTCCCATCCGTGTTCTGAGTAGCCAGGGAACTTGAACCGATAGTCTACAGGCGCGGCACCTCCGGTGCCTCCCCAGAAGTTTACGCCGGGTTTACCGAAGCCCTGCATGGCCATGAGAAGCACGCAAAGCCTTGCCCATTCGGTGGCGTAGGCTTCGCGGCAGGCGCCGGTAGCTCCAAATATACTGCCGACAGCCAGCATCGTTTTTTTAGCGGCCCATTCCCGGGCTAACGCCAGTATCGTATGGGCAGGAATATCGCAAATCTTGGCTGCCCACTGAGGGGTCTTAGGCGTTTTGTCTTCACCTTCCCCTAGAATGTGTTTTTTCCATTCTTCAAAACCGTAAGTGCGGTTTTCGACGAAGAATTTATCATAAGTGCCTTCAGTAATCCAGACGTAACCTATAGCCTCCGCCAAAGCGGCATCGGTGCCGGGGCGGGGCGCAATCCACTTATCGCCCATGGTGCTGGCAGTGCAGTTGCAGTACGGGTCAATGACCACGAACTTAATGCCTAGCTCCTTCATCCATATACGCCAGATTAAATTTTCCTGGCCGCTATACATGTAGGAGGTGCTGTTGGGATCGACCGACCAAAAGATAATCTGCTCGGTGTGCTTTAAAGCGTCCTGTAAAAGCTCGGACTGCTCGCAGTGCCCCAGCCGCCACCAGAAACCCCAGGTATGCACCGCCCCCCAGTGCCAGCCTTCCCAGCTATCCGGATTATCGAATAGGGCGGTATAACCGAGGAGATTAAAAAAGCGACCAAAGGGTCCCAGCTTGTAATGAAGAAAACCCCAGTTGTGATGGGAAGAAGTCATTCCGGTAATCGCTGCCGGGCCATATTCCTTTCTTATCCGCTTAATTTCTTCGGCGATAGTATCCAGCGCTTCTTCCCAGGATATGCGCACATACTCGTCTTTACCGCGCAGCTCCGGATGCCTTTCCCCCTTGGGGTCAAAATGCTTTCTCCGAAGCGGATATTTAATCCTGTTTTCTGCGTAAACACGGGTTCTTTCCGGCACAACATAGGTCTGGAGGGTTGTTCTGCGGGGCGGGGTGAACTTACGTCCCCTGGCGTTGATAACCCACGATGGGGCATCTACTTTATCATCAAATATTATCGGGCGCATCCGTGTGATAACCCCGTCTTTAACATACACCTTCACGGGTCCGCCCACCGTGCATTGTATAAAAACCTGTTCAGCCATTAAGTTCCTCCCCGTTCAGGAAAATAGTCCGCTAATAATTATTTTAGAATTCTCTCCAGGGTAAGTCCAGAGCTTTTATGATAAGGCCGGGAAAATGCTTCAGGATATTGCCTTCTTAACTCGTCGATGTTAACGCGCTCGATATCCAGCAAGAATCCACCCGACACCATGCCGGCAGCGTTCTTCGATGTAGTATTCCGGGGGGTTATAGTATTTATCGCCCCTCCCCGGTCTAGTTCCCCAGGCACTATAGGATCGTACCTGGCGCCGTGGTCGACATATATGACACCAGGCATAATGCGTTCTGTAACACAAGCCCCGAGTAGAACTCCGCCCCTATCGTTAAAGACTTTCACTACGTCACCGGTTTTAATTCCCTTCTTGTGTGCGTCTTCAGGATTAATCCAGCATGTCTGATAGGCGTACCCGTCCGCACCAACGATTTTACAGGTAGGTATTTCTCTTAACCACTGCATATCATCGTGCTGGGAGTGCACCCGCCATCTCGGATGATTTGACAGACAAAGGTAAGGATACTTCTTCGCCCTATCGCCGGAAAGTCTCTCATCATGGCTTATGCCCCGTTCCACCCAATGGGGGACCGGCGGTCTTTCTTTATCATCGGGGAAGTGCTTGTCCAGACGCTCCGAGTAAAACTCCAGCTTGCCGGTCGGTGTGGATATCGGATTCTTTTCAGGGTCATCGGCGAATTTCCTCAAAGCAATATCGTATTTTTT
>CAYGVP010000003.1:0-24273 GCA_964353385.1 uncultured Dehalococcoidaceae bacterium | reverse complement strand
CTTTGCCGATGTGGCTGGTGCGGAAGAAGCCAAGCAGGATATGCAGGAAGTCGTCGAGTTCCTTAAATCAAAAGAGAAGTTCCAGGCCCTCGGCGCCCGCATTCCTAAAGGCGTGTTACTGATAGGTCCGCCCGGTACGGGCAAGACTTTAATGGCGCGTGCCGTCGCCGGTGAGGCTGATGTTCCCTTCTTCTCCATCAGCGGCAGTGAGTTCGTCGAGATGTTCGTCGGCGTCGGCGCTTCCCGCGTGCGCGACCTCTTTGACCAGGCCAAGCGCAATACGCCGTGTATTATCTTTATTGATGAGATTGATGCCGTAGGCCGCCAGCGCGGCACCGGCCTCGGCGGCAGCCATGATGAAAGAGAGCAAACGCTTAACCAGATTCTCGTGGAAATGGACGGTTTCGATACTAACACCAACGTTATCGTTATCGCCGCTACCAACCGACCCGATATTCTCGACCCTGCCCTGTTGCGCCCCGGACGTTTTGACCGCCGCGTGATGCTGGATTTGCCGGATATCGTCGGCAGGCTGGCTATTTTAAAGGTGCATTCCAACGGCAAGCCGCTCGATAAGGATGCAGATTTGGAAGTGCTGGCAAAAGGGACGGTAGGCTTCAGCGGCGCTGACCTTGCCAACGTTGTTAATGAGGCCGCCATCTTAGCCGCCAGACATGGTAAAAAAGTTATCAGCCTCAAAGATTTTGAGGAGTCTATTGACCGGGTGATAGCCGGACCTGAACGCAAGAGCCGCAAAATCAGTCCTAAAGAGAAGGAAGTTATTGCCTACCATGAGGCGGGCCATGCCCTTGTTGCCAGGAAACTTCCTAATGCCGACCCCGTGCATAAAATTTCTATTGTAGCCCGCGGTATGGCTCTGGGCTATACCAAGCAGTTGCCGGCGGAGGATAAGTATCTCACGACACGCTCACAGCTTAAAGACACGTTGGCTACGTTACTTGGCGGACATGCCGCGGAAGAACTCATTTTTAATGAAAGGTCAACAGGACCTCATAACGATATAAAGCGGGTAACTGACCTCGCTCGCCGTATGGTAACCGATTTTGGCATGAGTGATAAATTAGGCACCCGCACTTTCGGCGATAAGCAGGAACTTGTTTTCTTGGGACGTGAAATTTCAGAGCAGAAGGACTATAGTGAAAGATTTGCTCTGGAAATCGACCGTGAGATCGATAACATTATTTCCGAAGCATACAAAACCGCTAAGAAAATACTCACCAGTAATAAGCCGAAACTAAAGCTTCTTGCCACCAAACTTATCGCCCAGGAAACACTAGAAGGCGCTGACCTGGAAAAGATTTTCGGGGAAATCGGCCTTGCCAGGCCCGTTGAAAAGGTCAAAAAAACAGATATTCCGGCGCCGGTAAAACCTGTGGCTGAAGGCGAACCGGTACTTCAACCAAAGACGGTTCCGGCGGTGCCCCAACTTGCTCCCCAGCGTACACCCGCGCCTTCCGACTAGTGGTTTTGCTATCGATGGATGTCCACTTTATTAAGTTGTCATTCCAGCGCAGGCTGGAATCCATTTAAGACATAGTTTTAGTTTGCTTTTCTAAAGTGGATTCTGGCTTTCGCCAGAATGACGGTCGTTTTTATGATTCAAATAACTGATCAGCCTATTTCACCCGAGATAGTGGTCAGCCAGGCTAAAACTTCCGACAGCGGCTGCGTGGCAACCTATGTCGGCCTCATCCGTGATAACTCGCGGGGCAAAGCGGTTTTTTCCGTAGAATACACTAACGTCGACGGTAAAGCCGCTGATAGATTGAATGAAATTGCTTTACAAATTAAACGCAAATTTCCGGTGAATAATGTGATTATTTATCACCGCGTCGGCAAGCTTAATGTCGGGGATATTAACCTTGTGGTGGCTGTTGCAGCGGCTCACCGCGGGGAAGGCATTGCCGCTGTCTCTTATGCCGTCGACATTTTTAAGGATAGACTCCCCACCGCTAAAAAAGAGACCTACTTGGACGGCACTATCTGGGAAGGGCACTAATTACCGAAGTCATTCTGAGCGTAGCGAAGAATCCGCATCCTCCCTTACCCCCAACTGCTAACTGTAAACTCTTGACTGAAAACTAACCGGTTTGGTTATTGTATCTTGGTTATTGGTTATTCCTGTTACGTTCCCTGCTTTATCACAAAGTCCGCAAGGTCGTAAAACGCTTTACGGCTGGCATTCTGCGGCAGCATATTAAGATTGCGGCAGGCTTTATCGCAGTACTCTCCGGCGATTTCATAGCACTCTGTGATTATTTCCGTATTCCTCACATTATCGATTGCTTCCGCTGCGTCCGCTTTATCTCTGGTTTCAAAAAACCGCTTTACCGGGTTTTTCTCCGGATTGCGCTCGATGAGCAGTATTGCCGGAAGTGTCAGCGTCCCCTGTATCAAATCTGAACCTACCGGCTTGCCCAGAATTTCAGCAGTGCTGGTAAAGTCCAGTATATCGTCCACAATCTGGAAGGCGATGCCCAGGTTATCGGCGTACTCTTTCATGATTGCCACCGACTTCTCCGGGGCTTTGCCTAAAATAGCGCCGGACTGCGTTGCCAGTGAGAAAAGCGAGCCGGTTTTTCTGTAGATGCGGCGGAAATAATCCTCGCGGTTCTGGTTGATATTATATGCCAAGCGGAACTGTCCTATCTCGCCGCTGGAAATGATGCCCAGTGTCTGGGAAAAGAGCTTTATTACGCGGGGATTTTGCGTATCCGAGACAAACTCTCCCGCTTTGGCAAATAAAAAGTCCCCCATCAGTATGGCTATTTCATCGCCCCACTTGCTGTTAATGGTCGCCTGCCCCCGCCGTGTAAATGCCTTATCGATGGCGTCGTCATGCACCAGCGTCGCCGTATGCATCAGCTCCACGGAAACCGCCATCGGCAGCAGGTAGGTGAGGTCATAATGATAAAGCTTACCGGTTAGCAGCGTCAGCGCCGGCCGCATTCCTTTGCCCGTCTCGCTGACAATGTAACTCAATTGCTCGGAGAGCCATTTATAATCTATCCGGCTGATGGACTTAATTGTGTCTTTGACCTTGTTCAAGTCTCCATGGATGGGGGCGTAAATCTGTTTAAGCTCCAAGTTTTTTTGTCTCCTCTTCAATAATGCTCGCGTCGAGTTTCGTAAAGAGGGGTTTTGGCTCTCTTAGCTTTTGCCTCGCCGTCACCGGTTGTGGTTTCCACCCGGCATCTTCTGATTTGCCGTCAAAGCCGAGATACTCGTGCACTTTTTGTGAGCTGAACGGCAGGAAGGGCGACATCATTGTTTTCAATCGTGATATCACGTTTATAGCGATATATAACGAACTTCCCGCTGCCTGTTTATTTTCCTTGATTCTCTTCCACGGCGCTTTGTCATCCAGGTAGCGGTTCGCCTGTTGGGCTAGAGACATGGCGGCATTGATACCCTGTTTAAAGTTGCATTTTGATATCGACTCTCCCACATTATCGAGGCAGGTGTCCGCGCTGTTGATAAGGTTTTTATCGGCGTCGTCTAAGTTGCCAGACTCCGGCACGCTCCCGTTGAAATTTTTATAAGTAAAAGTCAACACGCGGTTTACCAGGTTGCCGTAGGTAGCCACCAGCTCATCGTTGTTGCGCCGCACGAACTCCTGCCAGGAAAAATCGGTATCGTGGGTCTCCGGCATATTGATGGAAAGGCAGTAGCGCAGCGGGTCGGGGTCGTAGCGGGCAAAGTAGTCGGGCACCCATATCGCCCAGTTGCGGCTCTTAGAGCCTTTTTTGCTTTCGATGGTCAGGAATTCGTTAGCTGGCACGTCGTAAGGCAGGTTTAAACCGCCGTAGCCCATCAGCATCGCCGGCCAGTTCATTGTATGAAAAACGATATTGTCCTTGCCGATAAAATAATAGCCCCTCGCATCTCCCTCCCAGAACTTTCGCCACTTTTCCGGGTCGCCCTGTATTTGTGCCCATTCTTTGCTGGCGGAAAGGTAGCCGATGATGTTCTCGAACCAGACATAAAACCGTTTGTTCTCGAAGCCGGGCATCGGCACTTTTATGCCCCAATCTAGATCTCTCGTAATTGCCCGGTCGTTCAGCCCTTCCTTAAGAAAACCGAGCGTGAAATTCTGCACGTTAGGCCGCCAGTGTGTCTGCGACTTTACCCACTCGATGAGTTTATCGCTAAAAGCGCTTAGCTTGAAAAAAAAGTGCTCCGTCTCACGGAATTCCGGTGGTGCGCCGCAATTACGGCAGCGTGGGCTCTTTAGTTCGGCGGCATTAAGGGGTTTGCCGCACTGTTCGCATTCATCGCCGCGGGCATCGGCATTTCCGCAATACGGGCATGTTCCTTCGACGTAACGGTCGGGCAAAAAACGCTGGCACTTGGGGCAATATGGCTGGGATGTGCTCGCTTTGTAGATATAGTTTTTCTTAAGCAGGGTCTGGAACATGTCGCGCGTTACTGCGGCATGGTTTTCCGTACCAGTCGATGTATATAAATCCCAGGTGATGCCGAGTTTTTTCCATGATTCTTGAAAATCGCGGTGATAGCGGGCTACTATCTCGGCCGGCGGTTTGCCTTCCTGTTCGGCTCTGATGGTTATCGGCGTGCCGTGCTGGTCGGAGCCGGAAACCATCAGTACCTCGTTGCCCTTGAGGCGGTGATAGCGCGCGAAGATATCCGCTGGTAAATATGCTCCCGCTATGTGCCCCAGGTGCAGCGAGCCGTTGGCGTAAGGCCAGCCCACCCCGATGAAAATTCTCTCGCTCATATTCCGGCGGCATCCCCGACCTAGAAAAAGGTCAGTATCTTTTCACCTTTCTCTTCTTTATACTGGGCATAACCTTTCTTCAGGCAGCAATTGATGCAATAGCGCTTGGTGTCGCCCTCCTCGTCCTCTTTCCCGCCCTTTTCATTGACAGTCAGGTAGCGGTCGGGATAGGGGATGATTTTCTTGCAGCTATCGCATTTTATTTCGCCTAAAGATACACAACCACGTCGCATTTGCTTGCTCCTTATCTGATTTTACGCATATTTTATTTATTTCTTTCCCAGACCTTATCCAGCCTAAGCCAGGTCTGGTACAGCTCTTTTTTCTTCAGTCCCGTCTCTCCGGCTACCATAGCGACGGCTTCTTTAACGGTAGCCCCGGCAAGGTACATCTCGTGTAATTGTTTTTCTACCTCGTCGGTTAGCTGGGGCTTTTCCTTTGTCCCCCTGCCTTGGATGACTAATGTAAATTCGCCACGCGGCGCGGAAAAATGCTTTATCGCCTCTGCCACCGTTCCTCTAAAGACCTCTTCGTGGAGCTTGGTCAATTCTCGGCAGACGGCGATATGGCGGTCGCCCAGCATTTGCAGTATGTCTTCCAGGGTTGCCGCTAGGCGGTGCGGCGCTTCCAGTGCGATGATGGTGCCCGGTTCGTTGGATATCGCTTCCAGTGCTTTACGCCTCGCGGCGGCTTTAGGGGGCAGGAAACCGATAAAAGCGAACCTATCCGTCGGCAGACCGGAAACCGCCAGCGCCGTCGTTATCGCCGATGGGCCCGGAACCGGGACGATATGGACATTTTCCTTGCTTGCCGCAGCAATAAGTTCATAGCCGGGGTCGGAGATTCCCGGCATGCCAGCCTCGGAGACCAGCGCCACATCTACTTCTTTAAGCCGCCCGAGAATATAGTCCAGCTTGGTTATTTTATTGTGTTCGTAATAACTGGTCATCGGTGTTTTAATATCATAGACTGTCAGCAGGCGCCTTGTCTTGCGGGTGTCTTCGGCGGCAATCAGCTTTACTTCGCGCAGCACTCTAAGCGCCCGCAGTGAGACATCTTCAAGGTTGCCGATTGGTGTGGCTACAACGTAAAGAATTGGCATTTTTGTATTATCCTGACTTAATTATTATAGGAGATATGCTTCTGCCTGTCTATGTTTCAAATTGGAATCGCCGTTGAGACCGAAGAAGCATTGGAATGAAATAACCGCGACTTTTTTTGAGCTATCTTTCGAGTTCCGCGTTGAAAAAGGCAAGTAAGAAGATTATCAGTATGCCGAGTAGCGTAAAAGTCCCGAAGGTAAGATTTCCAAAGACCCACAGCGAACTCCAGGCAACGAGGTTGGTGTTAGTGTAGAAAAGCCCTATACCTCCGGAAATCAGGAATACTAAGCCGAATATCATGAATATTAAAAACATGCTTCATCCTCTGGATATTCTTTGTGACCGAATTATATCGTCCATACATAAAATTGTCAACCTCTCCATAAAAGCGGGAGAGTAGCGAGAGTGCCTGTCCTGAGCCCGCCGAAGGAGGGCGCAGCCCCCTCTCAACACTTTCCCCCCTCTCAAACACACTCAAAATCGATTGTAAAAATATGTCGGTTTGAGAGGGGGCCAAGGGGGTGAGCGTTTATTATGTTATGTAGAAGCAAATAATATCTTAAAAATTTCCCTTGCAAAATATTTTTATTTTTTGTTATAATTAAGAGCACATATATATGTGCAGCGCAAAAGCGTTACCAAAATTTAAACAGCTCCGTCAGACTTACGGTTTTGACGAAGTTGCCATCGTGCCCGGGGATGTTACCCTGAATCCCGACCAGACCAACACCGAATTCCGCATTGGCGACTTTACGTTCTTGATTCCTTTCATTACCTCCGCTATGGACTCCGTTGTTGATGTAAAACTGGCGATTCAATTAGGCAGGATGGGCGGGCTTGGTGTTCTCAATCTGGACGGAATCCAGGCGCGCTATGATAACCCTGACGAAGTCCTGGATAAAATCGCTAAAGCCAGCGATGCTGAAGTTACCGCTTTATTACAAAAAGTCTATAAAGAGCCGATTAAAGAAAATCTTGTCGGCGATAGGGTGAGAGCCATTAAAGCAGGCGGCGCCATTTGCGCTATTTCTTTAATCCCTGCCAACACAAAGAGCTTGGCGCCCATCGTAGCGGAAGCCGGCGGCGATATTCTGGTGGTGCAGTCTACCGTTACCAGCGCCCGCCATATCTCTAAGAGCTACCGCGGCTTGATTTTCTCCGAATTATCCGCGCAGATTAAAATGCCCATTATTGTCGGTAATTGTGTCAGCTATACCGCCTGCCTGGAGCTTATGCAGACGGGTATTGCCGGCGTGCTGGTTGGCGTCGGTCCCGGCGCTGCCTGTACCAGCCGTGAAGTGCTTGGCATCGGTGTCCCGCAAATAACGGCTACCATCGACTGCGCGGCTGCCAGAGATGAATACTACCGCGAGTCCGGTAAATATATCCCGATAATTACTGACGGCGGCTTGCGCAAAGGCGGCGATATTTGCAAGGCTTTTGCCGCCGGTACTGACGCGGTGATGATAGGCTCTCCCTTTGCCCAGACTAAAGAAGCCCCCGGCCGCGGCTATCACTGGGGCATGTCTCACCCCCACCCCGCTCTTCCCCGCGGCACCCGAATTAAGGTTGGGACGAATACCACACTGGAGAAGTTGCTCTTTGGTCCAACCTCATTAACCCACGGCACGGAAAATTTCGTTGGGGCTTTACGCACGGCGATGGGTTTCTGCGGCGCTGCTACTATACAGGAATTTCATAAAGCCGATATGGTTATCGCTCCATCTATCGTCACCGAGGGCAAATCCTACCAGATGTCCCAGCGGGTCTAGCAAAATCTATTTCTCCAGCCAGAAAAAATGCCTATAGTACCGCAAATCCATACATGATGATTGCCGTAATGTGCGGGGCGGGGATTTTAGAAGAAGGGTGGGACGATAGCTTTACGACCGATAAAAGTGATGCGATGAAACAATAAGGGAATAAATATGCAGAATCAATTCGAGCAGATATTACTTGAACCAGAACAGGAGGCACTTTTTATATTTATTGTTGAAACTGCACGCAGTGTGCCTCGTGAGAAGCGCGAAAAATTTTTTGTGATACGAATTGATGACAATGGTGATCTCCTGATACATCCAGGTATAAAAAATAGTAAAAAAGAAATATATTATGGTGATATTCAAGAATTTGAGAGACAGGGATTAGTTGCGATAGAATTTAGCTCTGCAAATAGTCCACTTTTTGATGTTACAGCTTTTGGATTTAGATATTATGAATACCTTAAAAAGAAGAAAGGAGAAGCTGTAGGGCGCGTTGAAGTGACCATAAAGGATTATTTAGATTCTTCAGTTTTCAAAAGTAAATATCCTGAAGCCTTCGCTAAATGGTCTTCGGCGGAGAATTTGCTGTGGCAGACAGATACACAACAACAACTCACAACTATTGGGCATCTTTGCCGTGAAGCAGTACAGGAATTTACAGACGCGTTAATAGCACGTTATCAGCTTTCTGATGTCCATAGGGATAAAACTCAAACGGTTGCACGGCTTAGGGCAATATTTGACTTAGAATCTATAAAATTAGGTGAAACCGAAAAGAAATTTTTTAAAGCGCTTCTGGCATACTTCGGTACAGTTTACGATTTGATACAACGCCAAGAACATGGAGCTAATAAAGAGGGCGAGCAATTGGGTTGGGAGGATGCTCGTCGCGTTGTATTTCAGACTATGGTTATTATATTTGAAATTGATAAAACTTTAACTTAGTACCCACAAGTATTTTTATTTCGGTCTTTTATTCGTCTTCTTCCTCTTCTTCATCGGGGGGTGCTATCGTGGCGCTCTCGCCGGTTATGCGGGGCAGCAGGACGCCCCTTTTATCCCGCTTTTTCTTAGAACGCGGCGGCAATTTACCTATGGTTTCGCGTAGCTCTTTTAAACTCTCTCCATCCATCTCCGCCATCACCCCATCGATTTCCACGTCCTGGAGGGCTTTGAGTTCGGCTTCGGTGATGTTAGCCGCTACGTGCACTATCAGCGGTTTGGCGATGAAATTAGCTAGATGACGGTATATCATCAGCTGGTGTATCGTCAGCGTCTCGTTTCCCTCTAAATTATCGGTCACCAGCACCGCGTCAGCTGGCAGGTCGTTAATTGCTCTTAAAAGCCCGTCGTCCATGGACGAGTCTACCTGTACTATCTTGCCTGTTTTTTCATCCTGTGGCAGGTCGGTAATCCTGACGGTCGGTGAAAACACCACGAAGTCGCAACCTGCCTCCACCAGAGCCGTCGCTGCCTCGTCGCTTTCATCGAGATAAACTCCCCAGGGAATATCCCCGAAAGCTTTTGCTGTTTTTTGAGCATCTAATGCTGTCAATTCGGATTTATCTGCATAAACCAGGACGGCATCGGCTCCGCTATTGCTTTTAGCCGTAGAGGCGGTAGTTTTTATTAGCGTCCTGCCGATAATCAGCAGCGGTGAACCGGCTTTCGCCGGACGGGTAGTGTGGAATCCCATCGGCGATGGTGCTGCTTGGGACAGCTTCTTTAGTTTATCTATCAGTCTGCTCATGTTCTCCTTTGCCACCGTCAGGAAATATTATAGGCAAATATTGCCGTTAAATACAACTTAGGGCTTTTTATATGCCGTTTATTTTTTAGTTGATATTGGCTAGGGGACAAGGGGGTAAGGTTTAAGAACTATACAGATGGAACACCTTATTACCATTTTTAATGCATTTTTAACAAGTTTTTAATGGCCATTTAATATTTATGTACTACGATATTATCAAGGAGTTAAATGCACCGGAGATAGCCTATGATAAAAACCGTTATCAGGATTAAAAACGATATGGTATTGGTTTTCGATGAAAACGGCGAAGAAATGCCCCGTTATCAGGGATATTATAGTGAAGTAAAGGATAAAATCTTAGCGGATGTTCAACCCGGCTCTATATTCAATCACTGGTTTGGCTATTCTCTCAAGCCTGTGGCAATAGCCCCGGATAGCTGGTAGCAGCATCACACCGCACTTTATTATAATTCTCCTCGCCGCTAACTTTAACGAATACCGCAAACGTATATTTTATTTCAATAATGCCTCCCGCGATAATGAAGAAATCTGGCAACATACTTATGTACTTGGACTATCTGCCTGCCAGTCCCGTATTACGAATAAATATTGTTTGATGCCTATCTTGATGTTATAATGATATTTGTGCCCCAGAAAAATACCAGCGAGATTGAGATTAAAATGCCGGACCGCAGAAAGCTCCGCTTTGTCGGTAATGGCAGCCAGGAACACCATCCCGCGGACCCTGAAAATCTGGATAAAATCTCCCATGATATTCGCAGTTCGATTAACATTATTATCGGTTACACTCAATTGATGCTGGACCAGACGACCGGTAAAATCAATGCCCGGCAGCGGCAGGCGTTGCAGGATATTTTAAAGAGCAGCAGCCGCCTTAATGACCTGGCTGAAATTGTTACTAGACGGCTGGACGCCGTATCGGGGAAAAAGCAATAAGTCAAGAGTATTTAAATGCCCTTTGCCTGGGCCTGTAATTACCAGGTCTTTCAATTGGTTAAAAATGGTAGCTCTTTAAGCGGTGAAAATGGCTAACAAGATTCTGGTTGTCGATGATGAACCCGCACAGGTAAGGTTATTTGAGCAGCTTCTTGCCGGACACGGATACTTGGTCATGAAGGCTTCCGGCGGGCGGGAAGCCGTGCGTATCGTCCACGAAAATAAACCTGACCTTGTTTTATTGGACGTTATGATGCCGGAGTTAGACGGCTGGCAGACCTGCAGCTTGATACGTGACTTATATGAAATTCCCATTATCATGCTGACCGGCAAGCGCAACTCTGAAGAAGACATCGTTCGCGGACTGGAATGTGGTGCTGATGAATATCTTGCCAAGCCGGTGGGGAATCGTGAACTCCTGGCAAGGGTAAAGGCAGCCTTGCGCCGCGCGGAAAAACCCTCCAAAAGTGAAAAGAAAAACACCAGTTTTTCCGACGCTCATCTTGCTATCGATGTGCTGGAACGTAAAGTCACCATTAACGGTGAAAAGCTCAAGCTGACGCCGCGCGAGTTTCGGCTGCTGGCTCTGCTCGTGGAAAACGCCGACCATATAGTATCGCATCAAAAGGTGCTGGAAAACGTTTGGGGCTGGGAGTATATCGACGACGTGGACTATGTGCGGATTTACATTTCCCACCTTCGTCAGAAAATTGAACCCGACCCATCAGCCCCCAAATATATCCTCACCGAGCCCGGCGTAGGCTATTACTTCTGCAGCAAGAGTTAGTGCTATCAGTCTTATCTCTATGCTAACTGTATCGTGTTTCAACCCGGCGCGTTTTCTCATTTTGCTGTAATACCCGTAAGCTGGTATAATCCTTGCAGATATTTATCAAGGTAACGGTGTTACAGCAATATGGCAATAAATCAGGATTCAATCAGAAATATGCCTTATTTCTCCGGCTTGAGCGAGTCCGTCCTGGCCTCGGTAAGCAGGCATTTCTTTGAAAAAAAAGCGGTGCGGGGCGATATCCTCGTTTTTGAGGGAGAACCCGCTGACGCGCTTTATTTTGTCGTTGCCGGGGTGGTGAAAGTCTTTAAGACCTCCGCCGATGGTAAAGAGCAGATTTTACGCATTATTCGTCCCGGCGATTCTTTTAACGATGTCCCGGTCCTTAGCGGCGGCATAAATCTGGCAAGCGCGGCGGCGATGAGTGTTGCTGTTCTTAACGGTATTAAGAAAAAAGACCTCGAGGTTGCCTCTAGAGAATATCCGCAGCTGGCTTTGAATATCATCAAAGTGCTTTCCCGGCGCGTGCAGGAAATGATTGAACTGGTTGAAGACCTTTCCTTTCGCAATGTCAGCGGCAGGGTGGCTAAAATTCTGCTGGAACACATCGGCAATGACGATTCCGAAAGGCCTCGCTTAACGCAGCAGGAGATAGCGGCGATGATCGGCACCGCACGTGAGATGGTGGGGAGGTCTTTCCGGAGTCTGGAGGAAGAGGGCGCCATCAGGATAGAGCGCAACCGTATTTTTATCACCAATGAAACAATCCTGAAAAGAATCGCCGATATTATAGAATGAGAGAAATGTCGCAGACATAATAAGGGTTTTGAATTATAAATATTATAGTAGGGACGTATAAAAATGGGTGATATACCGATAATCGACCAGGCAAAATGCGATAGGTGCGGCCTGTGTGTTAGCATTTGCATCTGTGGTACTCTGGTAATCGAAGATAATGCCGTAAAAATTATCCAGGCGGAAAACTGTGGCTGGTGCACCATGTGTGAGCTTGTTTGCCCCGCTGGAGCCATCTCCTGCCCCTATGAAATCGTCCTGGAAGACAACGCCGAATAGCTTTTCCGGTTTCGCTTCAGGATTTTTCTTTTAATTATTCCTTTTTTAAACTGTATTTTCATGATATGTTCACAGAATCTTAACAAAGTTACTCTATTCTTTATATAAGACAAAAGTCGCATACAGCCATCGTAATTCGGATTAAAATTAACAAGTATGGTAACCAGGGGGTCTGTGATGAGACAGAGAATCAAAGAAAAGGAAAAGATATCGGAAGAGAAAGTAAAGGCAACCAGTCATCATTTCTGGGTTATCGAGGTAGCCAACGGACCGAGGAGCGTTGGCACCTGCAAAAATTGCGGCGAAACCATGGAATTTTTTAACGCATTTCCTACCTTCAATCCTTTGAGGAAGAATAGTAATCCGCTGGCATTGCCCAAGTTGCCCGTTGTGAAAATCGACGAAGAAAATAAGTCCTGAGCCGGTAAGGCAGTCGTATGGAAGTAAAAATCTATACCACACCCACATGAGGATATTGTTATCAAGCCAAGAGCTTTCTTGGCCAGCTTGGAGTGTCGTATAAAGAATATGATGTTTCCCGCGATAGCGCGGCGGCGGACGAAATGGTTAAACTGACCGGGCAGTTTGGCGTGCCGGTCATCGTTATCAATAATGAGCCCATCGTTGGTTTCGACCGTGACCGGATTCGCGAGCTGTTGGCTTCCGGTGGCGATGCCTCGCAAAAATTGGTCCGCTTTGGCTTAAAAATCGGCGATGCGGCTAAAATAGCCCCGCAGATGGGCGTATCTCCTGTAACCGGCGCTATCATCGGAGAGGTCATTCCCGGCTTCCTGGGAGAAAAAGCCGGACTTAAAGAGGGGGATATTATTACTGGCATCAATAGCGTCCCTGTGAAAGACGCCGCGGATACGGAAAATGCTTTAGCTGCCCTCCAACCCGGCAATATCGTTACTATCCTCTTCATCCGCTCCGGCGAGACCAGAAAATCCGAGATTGTTGTTTAATACCAGTCAATCTGTTTCAGTCAGGGGGCATTAGCTCCCCTTTCCTTTTCCCCTCTCTTTACCGTCCTCCCGTCGCTTCCTCCGCTTCTTATAAGGGAATACCCGCAGAGAGGGGTTCATCCTGAAGGCTCACCCTGAAGGGCGTTAGCCTCCCCTTTTTAGGGTTAGGGAGAGATCCTGTAAGAGGGGGCGGAGCCCCCTCTTTATAAAATTCCCCCTCTCAAATATACTAAACATCGGGCTAAATGTAAGTATCTGTTTGAGAGGGGGACAAAAGGGGGTGAGTCTTAAATTACCCGGAAATAGTTAGCGTCGCTTTCCCTTCCCATAGCTTCAACTCCCCATTTGTTGTAAGATATAAATGATATGGCTGTAAAGGTGAAACGACTCGCTGTGCTGGGCTCCACTGGCTCCATCGGGAGGCAAACGCTGGATGTCGTCAGGGCTATGCCGGAGCGCTTTAGGATTATCGGGCTGGCTGCCGGCAGTAACCTCGCCTTGCTTTACGAGCAGGCGCAGGAATTTAAGCCGGAATTCATCTGCTATTCCGATTCTTCCGGTGTTCAAAAAGCCGCGCGGGATGAACTGGCTTCTTTAGAGAGTAAATACCTTCCGCTTGAAGAGATGGCTGCCCTTAAAGATGTGGATTTAGTGGTTATTGCTACCTCCGGCATAGCCGGACTGGGCGCTGTCCTGGCCGCTGTTAGAGCCGGCAAGACTATCGCCCTCGCCAATAAAGAGTCGCTCGTGGCGGCCGGTGAAATCATTACGGCTGAAGCTAAAAAGACTAAAGCACGCATTACCCCTATAGATAGCGAGCACAGCGCTATCTGGCAGTGCCTTAACGGCGAAAAGCAGCTGCCCCGGCGCATTATCCTCACCGCCTCCGGTGGCCCCTTCCTTGATTACTCGCAGGAGCAGATGGAAAAAATCACCATCGCGCAGGCTCTTGCCCATCCTTCCTGGAAGATGGGTAAAAAGGTCACCATAGATTCGGCCACCCTGATGAATAAAGGCCTCGAGGTCATTGAAGCTCACTGGCTCTTCGGCGTATCTATAGAAGACGTTAAAGTGCTGGTTCACCCTCAGAGCATCGTCCACTCTATGGTGGAATTTATTGATGGTTCGGTCAAGGCGCAGTTGAGTTATCCTGATATGCGTTTGCCTATCCAGTATGCTTTATCTTATCCCCGCCGCCTCCCCAATCCGACTCTGCCCCGCCTCGACTGGTCTGATTTTTCTAATCTGGAGTTCCGGCAACCGGATATTGCAAAATTCCCCTGCCTCCGACTGGCTATAGAAGCCGGTAAAAAGGGCGGCACTTATCCCGCCGTCCTCTGCGCCGCCGATGAAGTGGCGGTCGCCCTTTTCTTAAAGGAAAAAATACGCTTTATGGATATTCCGGTGATAGTCGAAAAAGCACTGGAAAAACATAATAGCGTTTCCCATCCTGCTCTCGATGATATTCTGGCGGCGGATAAATGGGCGCGACAGACAGCTTTAGAGATTTCCGGGGGTAATGTCAAATGATACTTACCATCGTCGTCGGCATTCTTGTCCTGGCTGGGCTGATTCTCGTCCATGAACTGGGGCATTTTATCATGGCTAAAGCCACTCACTGCTATGTCGAAGAGTTCGGCATCGGCCTCCCGCCGCGTATCTACGGTAAGAAAATCGGCGATACGATATATTCTATCAACTGGATACCTTTCGGCGGCTTTAATAAAATCTCCGGAGAAGTCGACCCCTCCGCTCCCAGGGCTTTAGCCGCCCGCAAATACTGGGTGCGCGTTCTTGTTATCAGCGGCGGTATGCTGATGAATTTACTCCTGCCCTTCGTGTTAATGACGGTTGCCTACATGGTACCCCACGATGTTGTTAAAGGGCAGGTAGTGGTTCAGGAGGTAGCTATTGACTCCCCGGCGGAAACAGCCGGTATTAAGGCCGGCGACACTATCTTGAGCGTTAATGGTAACCCTATTGAGAGTAGAGGAATGCTGTCCCGCGAGATTCAGCTAAACCTTGGTGGTTTGATTTCCTTGGAAGTCCGGCACTCCGATGCCACTACCGAAACGGTTAGTCTCTCGCCCCGCTGGAAGCCCCCGGAAGGGCAGGGGTCTATCGGAGTTGAGTACCAGCCTGGCGACCCGGTTATCGTTCCTGAAAGCTTGCCTTTCTGGCGGGCGATTCCCCGGGGCGTTACTGATTGCTGGGAGACCCTTGTTTTGTATAAGAACGGGATAATCGGCATGATTATCGGCTCGGTGCCTTTTGTGCCTGCCGGACCGGTCGGCATCGTGCAGGTAGCCGGAGAAGTTGCCCAGGCCGGTATCAGCCCGGTGCTGGAACTGACGTCTGTTATCAGTATTGCTATCGCCATCACGCAGCTGATACCCTTCCCCGCACTTGACGGCGGCCGGCTGCTCTTTATCTTTATCGAATGGATAAGGCGCGGTAAGCGCGTTCCTCCCAAAGTAGAGAATTTTATCCACTCTATCGGCTTTGTTGTCTTGTTGGCTTTAATGGTGCTGATTACTTATCAGGATATCGCCCGCTGGATAACCGGGGGGAGTCTTTTACCATGATGCCGCGGCGTATTAGTAAACCTGTAAAAATCGGCGGCGTTACCGTCGGCGGCGGCGCGCCCGTTGTCGTCCAGTCCATGACCAAGACCGATACCCGCGATATTAAAGCCACCATCCGCCAGATAAAGCAGCTTGCAGAAGTCGGTTGTGAAATCGTGCGTGTCGCCGTCCCGGATGCTCAAGCCGCCCATGCATTAGTTGACATAAAGAAGCAAAGTAAAATTCCTATTGTTGCTGATATCCACTTCGACTATCGACTCGCTTTAGCGGCGCTCAAAGCCGGTGTGGACGGACTCCGCCTTAACCCCGGCAATATCGGCGAGCCGGATAAAGTGAAAAAAGTGGCTTTAGCCGCTAAAGAGAGGGGTGTGCCTATCCGCATTGGGCTTAATGCCGGCAGCTTGCCGAAAACAGATAATCCGTCTTTAACTGTCGCCGAAAGAATGGTCGCCGCCGCTTTAGAGCAGATTCGATTTTTAGAGAGTTTAGACTTCGACCTTATAAAGGTCTCTCTAAAGGCTTTTGATGTCCCCACCACCATCGCCGCCTATCAGTCTATCGCCAAGAAAATGCCTTATCCCCTCCATATCGGTATCACGGAGGCAGGTACACCCCGTACGGGCATTATACGCAGCTCGGTAGGCATCGGCACCTTGCTCTGGCTCGGTATCGGCGATACTATCCGCGTCTCTTTAACCGCCCCTCCCCGCGAAGAAGTCTTCGCCGCCTATGAAATTCTTAAAAGCCTCGACCTCCGTCAACATGGTCCCGTCCTCATTAGTTGCCCCACCTGTGGTCGCGCCGAGGCGGACGTGGTAAAATTGGCGCAAGAGGTCGAGAAAAGGCTCTTAAAGATAAATAAGCCCATTAAGGTTGCCGTCATGGGCTGTGTGGTCAACGGCCCCGGCGAGGCTAAAGACGCCGATGTCGGCATCGCCTGCGGCAAAGGCAAGGGCGTTATCTTTAAAAAAGGTAAAAAACTGGCGGTGGTAGAGGAAAAGGACTTTCTCACCGCCCTTATGCGAGAGGTGGAGGGGGAAAAGGCTAAAATATAGATATGGATGCGAATTTAACTACACTAAATATCGTTACGATAGTTACGACAAGCATTTTGGCGTTAGCCGCGATTTTAACATATTTAGTCCAAAGGGCTAGGTATCTTATAGAAATTGAGCCAAATTTAGAATTGAGTTTGCCTTCTGAGATAAGGATTGATAAATTTGGTGAGACACTTCAAGATTCTTGGGATTTTTTTATAGATATAATTGTAAAAAACCATTCGAAATGCCACGCGTATGATATCAGATATGAGGTAAAATTATATATATCGCCCATTCGAGGACGCCCAGATGTAATTATTTTAAAAATTAGAGATTTGGTTCCCCCTGCTACCCACCCTACAGAATTATTAGGGGAGCAAGAAAAAATTATTCCAATATATTGTGGTGATAATGCTACGCAGGATTTAAAATATGAACTTGACCGTTATATTGACATTCCAAAAACGGAATTATTAGGTTTTGAAGCCATAGTAAAACTAACATATTATTCAAGACGAGAGTTGGTTTTATTTAGTCTTATACCTATCTGGAATTGGGGGAGAGTAAAATATATCCGAAAAATTGAACATAGATGGAAACTTGAAAGAAACCCTATTAATTCATCCAAGTTCGTTGCTGTTCCATGGAAATTTTATGAGGATATTTGAAATTTCTCCTTCTTCCCCCTCTCTGCTAGCGGAGAGGGGGACACAGGGGGAAAGGTCGGGGTAAAGGGGTGGGGCACATAAAGTAAAGTAAAGTGAAGTAAAGCAAAAGGAGCCTAAAATGAAAAAGAAAATACTGTTAGCTCTTGTAACACTTGTGTTATTGCTCTCCTTCGTGCTGTCCGGCTGCGCCGCCAGCGGCGTCGCCCAGGAAAAGTACGACCAGGTTGTCGCCCAGCTCGCGGATGCCCAGTCCAAACTCACCAAGGCGCAGAGCGACCTGTCTGCGTTGCAAGCGCAAAAATCCGCCGTCGACTCTGATTTGCGGGCTGCCCAAACGCAAGTAACCGACCTTCAAAAACAGGTCGCCGACCTCAAAGCCAAGTATGAGCTAACTGGCTTGACCAAAGCGCAAATAGCGGAAAAAATCGTTGCTAATTATAAAGCATCACATCTTTATGAGAAAGACGTTTACGACTGCAATAACATGGCTTCTGATGTCTGGAATATGCTCAAGGCTCAAGGGATTAGCTCGGTTATCGTTGTCGGGAGTATCCAGTATCAGATAACCGATATTCTGCAGTCGGACCATGCCTGGGTCCTCGCCGAAGTTGCCCCGGGAGAAAAACTCGCTCTGGACGCCACTATCGGTCGTGCATTCACTAAGGCATCTGACTCTCGCTATTTTAGAGGCTGGACGTTTGCCACCCCCGCCGACCTCAAAGCTAACGATGACTTGGTAACGGAACGCAATGCGCATGTTGTATTTAGAAACCTGCTGGCTAATGAAGTGAACAATGCCCAAACACTCTTTAACAACTCGTCAACCCAGGCGGAGGCCGATATATGGATGGCGCTTTATACTAAACTGCTTCAGCTTAAAAATGACCAGGAAGCCCTTATAACCAGCCTGATGAGTCAGATACTGGCGCTTGCCACAAAATTGTAATCGGGAGAGAGGAGCCGCGCGTGCGTGTTTCTAAGCTGCTTAGCAAGACTTTAAGAGAAGTCCCCTCCGATGCGGATACTATCAGCCACCAGCTGATGGTCCGGGCGGGCTTAATCAATCAGCTCGTGGCGGGCATCTATACCTATCTGCCGCTGGGCTGGCGCTCGCTGCAAAAGATAGAAAATATCGTCCGTGACGAGATGAATAAAGCCGGCGCCCAGGAGCTGCACATGCCGGTGCTGCACCCTGCGGAACTTTGGGGCGAGCGCATGAGCGATATCCGTTTCACCCTCTATGACCGCCGGGAACGCCAGCTTACTTTAGGCCCCACTCACGAAGAAGTGATTACCCAGCTCGCCGCCCGCTATGTCCAGAGCTACCGTGATTTGCCCCTCAATATGTACCAGATTCAGACCAAGTTCCGCGATGAGCCCCGACCCCGCGGCGGCTTGATACGCGCCCGCGAGTTTTCCATGAAAGACGCCTATAGCTTTGATGTCAATGAAGCCGGGCTGGACATCGCTTATGATAAGATGCTCCGCGCCTATCAAAATATCTATGATCGTTGCGGTCTGTCGGCTATTGTCGTCGAAGCTGACAGCGGCGCTATAGGCGGCAAAGACTCCCGCGAGTTCATCGTTACCGCCCCCGCCGGCGAGGATGAAGTCATCTTTTGCCCGGCCTGTCATTATGCCGCCAATGCGGAAAAAGCCGCCAGCGTTAAAGAAAAAGTCGAGGGCGATAAGCCTCTGCCCCTCGAGCCGGTCGCCACCCCCGGCATGAAGTCCATCGAAGAAGTAGCCGGTTTTCTTAAAGTCCCGGCTTCCCGCACCCTGAAAGCCGTCTTCTATATTGCCGATGGCGCTTTTGTCTTTGGCGTTATCCGCGGCGACCTCGCGGTTAATGAGACCAAACTTAAGAACCAGTTACATTGTTCCGACCTGCGCTTGGCTACGGAACAGGAGGTAATCGCCGCTGGCATTGTCCCCGGCGCCGCCTCTCCGGTGGGGCTTAAGGGCGTTAAGGTCATCGCTGACGACTCCGTGTCGTCGGGCGCTAATTTCGTGGCTGGCGGCAACAAGCCGGATACCCACCTGAAAAACGTTAACTATCCCCGCGACTTTAAAGCGGATATCGTGGCGGATATTGCCCGCGCCCGCGCCGGTGATAAATGCGTTAAATGCGGCGAAAAGCTCTCTTCCACCCGCGGCATCGAGGTCGGCCATATCTTTAAATTAGGCACGATTTACAGCACTAAATTCAATGCCAATTACCTCGATGAAAAAGGCGAGTCCCATCCCCTTGTCATGGGTTGCTACGGCTTGGGTCCGAGCCGTTTGCTGGCGGCCGCCGTTGAGCAGCATCACGACGCTAAAGGCATTATCTGGCCGGTCGCTATAGCGCCTTATCATGTCTATCTCTGCCCGCTTTCCCGCGCAGGCTCTAACGTATCAGATGTTGCTGAAAAGCTTTATGCCGACCTTGAAGCTGCTGGTATCGAGGTGCTTTTTGACGACCGTGAAGAATCCCCCGGCGTTAAGTTCAACGATGCCGATTTGCTGGGCATACCCTTCCGCGTTACTATTAGCCCCCGCACTTTAGAGAAAAACGCTGTTGAATTTAAGAAGCGTACGGAAAAAGCCCCGGAAATCATACCTCTTTCAGAGATAATCGGTAAGCTAAAAACCCTGCTTTAATTGTCATTCCAGCGCAGGCTGGAATCCAGCCCCCTTTTCCTCTTGTCATTGCAAGCCTCGCAAGGACATGGGAAATCCTCCTTTTACAAGGAGGGAAAATCCATCGGGTCATATGAGAAATCTTGAGTAGAAGAGACAAACATCGTTCCCCTTGATAAAGGGGTTCACCCTGAAGGGTAAGGGGGTAAGGTCTCAACTTTACATTGAAAATCTCTCATAATTTCCGTTATAATTATCGCCAATGACCCCCATTATCTCCGTCCATAACCTCCGTAAAACCTACGGCAAGACTATTGCCGTTGATAACATCTCTTTTGATGTCGCTCAAGGAGAGATTTTCGGGTTTCTCGGCCCCAATGGCGCCGGCAAGACCACTACCGTAGAATGCCTCCAGGCTTTAAGACACCCCGATTCCGGCAACATAAGAGTTCTTGGTCTCAACCCCTTGCATGAAGGGCCGGAGCTGCGCCGCCGTATCGGTTCCCAGCTTCAGGAATCTGCTCTGCCCGACCGCGTTAAAGTCTGGGAGGCTTTAGACCTCTTCGCCTCGGTCGCTTCTAAAGCTTCGGATTGGCATGTTCTGCTGGAACAGTGGGGTATCGCCGAAAAGCGTAAAGCCAGTTTCGCCAGCCTCTCCGGCGGTCAAAAGCAGCGACTCTTTATCGCTTTGTCTCTCGTCAATAACCCGGAGATCGTTTTCCTTGATGAAATGACCACCGGCCTTGACCCCGCCGCCCGCCGCGTCGCCTGGGATTTAATCCGTTCCGTCTGCGATAGGGGCACCACCGTCGTTCTGGTCACTCACTTTATGGACGAGGCGGAGAACCTCTGCGACCGCGTGGCTATCGTCGATAAAGGTAAAATCGTTGCCTCCGATTCCCCCCAGGGGCTTATTGCCAGTCATGCCACTGCGTTACGCGTTATTTTTTCTACCGAAAAGACCGACATCGCCTGGCTGGAAAAGGTTTCCGGCGTTAAAAAAGTGAGCCGCCATGGTAATAGGGTCGAAGTTGAAGGCAGCGGTCCCTTGCTGGCTTTAGTAGCGGCGGCGCTCGTGGAACATGGCATCGTGCCGCCCGACCTTCGTGTGGAGCAGCCCACTTTAGAGGATGTTTTCTTAAAAGTGACTGGGCATACCGCCGGAGAATAATTGATATTATGCGTACTTTATTTAAGTTGACCTGGGTGGAAATCAAGCTCTTTATCCGCGAGCCTATGACGGTAATCTTTACGCTGGCTTTACCTATCATCTTCCTTTTTGTGATGGGTGGAGTCTTCGGCAATACGGCCGATCCCGATGTTTATCGTGGCGTCGGTGCTATGGACTACTATATGCCGTCTTATTACGGATTGATAATTATGGCTATCGGCACGGTGGCGCTGCCGGTACACCTGGCCGGCTACCGCGAGCGTGGTATTTTGCGGCGTTTTAGGGCGTCGTCTTTCTCTGTATGGACGGTGCTGGGTTCGCAGCTTCTGGTAAGTTTTTTTATCGCTATTATCGGTAGTGTTTTAATCACTATTTTTGGTTTTTTGGTTTATCACCCGAACGCGCCGGTGAATATTTTACAGTTAGTGGCGGCGTTCATTATCGGCGCAGTATGTTTTACTTGCTTTGGATTTTTCCTCGGTGCGGTATCGCCCTCTACCCGTTCTGCCCAGGGGATAGGGTTGATTCTCTTTTTCGTAATGATGATTCTGGGTGGCGCCGGGCCGCCGATGGAAGTCATGTCCGGTGTGATGCAGTTTATCGGGAACATAACACCAATGCACTGGGTGATTTATATGCTGCAGAATCCCTGGCTCGGCTTTGACTGGTATACCAGTGCTTCTCTCATTACGGCAGGCATTACTGTAGTCTCGGCGTTATTGGCTGCACGCTTCTTCAGGTGGGAATAATTATCTGGCTTTTACAGCGGATACCTTGATGCTCTTTATTGTGCTCGCCAGGTCTTTAATCTCTTCCATGGATAGCTTGAGACCTTCCGCAATAGAATTCGCTATCGGGTCGTTATCAATAGAATCGAGACCTATGCCTGTCTCATCAGCCGCTCTTACGTCCTTAAATCCCGCGTTTTCGATAGCCCCCAGGTATTCATTCTCTAAAGCCGCCCCGGCAATGCAGCCGATGTAAGCCTCTACCGATTCCCTTACTGCTCTTGGAAGCTCCTTCTCCAAAACGATATCGGAGACCATCAGCCGCCCGCCCGGTTTTAGCACGCGAAAAGCCTCTTTAAACACTTTATTCTTGTCCGGCGCCAGGTTAATGACGCAGTTAGATATGATAATATCAACCGTATTATCCGCGACCGGCAGGTTTTCTATCTCTCCCAGACGGAATTCTACGTTTTTATAGTTGCCCTTGCGGGCGTTCACCCTGGCTTTTTCCAGCATCTCCGGCGTCATATCCACCCCGATGACCCTGCCCTTTTTCCCCACCCTCTGCGCCGCCAGGAAACAATCGAACCCCGCCCCGCTCCCCAAATCTAATACCGTTTCTCCCTCTTTTAAAGAAGCCAGCGCTATCGGATTGCCACATCCTAAACCTAAATTAGCCCCGTCAGGTACATTATTCATATCTTCTTCGGAGTATCCTATGCTCTTGCTGACATCTTTAGTGGATTGCGTGCTATTGCAGCCGCAAGCCTTGGCGCTGGTATTGCAACAAGAAGAACTGCCCTCCTTAGCAATTTCCCCGTATTTTTCACGTACTGTCTTTTTAATTTCTGTGTCTTTCATTTCTTTGCCTCTTTCCTATTTCTTAAAAACCTCTTCCATCATCGGCCCCAGCATCCCCTTGACCATCTCGGAAAAGGTTTCCGCTTTAATCAGGCTGATGCAGTAGGGCTTGCCCTCTTTTAGCATGCTAATTACCGTTAACTTGTCCCCGGGATTAATTCCCAGTTTATCTCTCAAATCTTTAGGCAGCACCATCTGACCCCGCTCGTCCACGCTCACCATTGCCTCAACCTTGCAGCACTCCGCCGGCTCGCAGCAGCTTTCCTTTTTCCCCTCTTTAGCCATTTTACGCTCCTAGTGAAAACAGAATAATCAGAAAAATCAGACTATACTGATAGTATAGACGAACAAAAAAGCTATGTCAAGAGATTCCTTGTGTCATTCTGGAAAATTTATTTTGGGTATTGACGTCTCCCTTTCGTAAAGGGAGATAAGAGAGGGATTTTATTCTCTATCCTCGCAGCACCGCCCCAACCTCTTTAGCCAGCTTCTTCAACACTTGCTCTTGCACTTTATTGACCTCTTCATCGGTCAGCGTGTGGTCGGGCGATTGATAGACCAGGCGGTATGCTAGCGACTTTTTACCTCCCGCCACTTGTTTGCCGGCATATACGTCGAAGAGTTTTACCTCGCTTATCAGTGAGAAGACTTTTAAAGTATCCAGTATCTGCTGGTTGGTCACATCGGCGTCGACTACCAGCGCCATGTCTCTGACGGTGCTGGGGAAGCGCGGTATCGGTTTATTCATTCTAATCCTTGCCGCCAGCGGCAGCACTGCTGCGATATTGATTTCAAAGAGGCATACTGTCCCTTCAATTTCAAAGGCATCCGCTACCTTCGGGTGCATTTCCCCGATAATCCCCAGCTTTAACTTTTTGCCGTCTGTTCTTGCTGTAATAGCTGCCTGTCGCGCCGGATGCAAGTCCTCGTCGCTGCTGTTCTCAAAACTTATGTCTATGCCTAGCTGGCGGAATAGCCCCTCCACGACCCCCTTCACATCGTAAAAATCGTAATTTCCTTCGCCCCCCAGCCACGACCTTTCCACCCGACTTCCGTTCATTACGCCGCATAGCATATCCGGCTCATCGGGCAGGTCGTTCTTTCTCGGGATATACACCTTGCCCAGCTCAAAAAGTGTTATACCGCCTTCCTCGTGACGCCGGTTAGCTGCTAGTGCAGCCAGGACATTGCTGCGCAGGCTTGGTCGCAGGTATTCAAATTCTGCCGTCATCGCGTTGACAATGCGTACGGGCTTTTGTTCCGGCGGATGAGGCTCGGCAAAAGCTTTATTTATCATTTCCTGGCTGGTCAGCGTGTAGGTCATTATTTCTTGGAATCCCAGTCCGGTCAGGGTGTTTCTGATGTCTTTTCTTTGCCCGATGTCTGGATTTGCGTCCCGCGTCGGTATCGGGTCTCGGAATAAAGTTGTCGGTATTT
>CAYGVP010000002.1:0-26079 GCA_964353385.1 uncultured Dehalococcoidaceae bacterium | reverse complement strand
CCTGAAAAAATACAGCGCCGACGGCCTGCGTATCTTTATTTTAAGCTCGTATTACCGCAGTCCGCTGACCTACACGGAGGTAGCAATCGAAGCGGCGCAAACGGGCGCTGAAAGGCTGGCGCGTGTGGCTTTAAAGGAAACCAAAAGCGGTAAGGGTAAAGCCCTGAACGCGGCGCCGTACCGTCAAAAAATCATTGAGGCAATGGATGATGATTTTAATACCCCGCAGGCGCTGGCGGCGCTCTTCGACCTGGCGCGGGATATCAACCGGGCAGAGGAGGAGGGAATGGACGTTGCTCATGGGCGGGAAACGCTGAAAGAACTGGGCGGGGTACTTGGGCTGAACTTCAAGGAGAAAGAAGAGCCGCCGGTGGATGTGGAGTTGTTAAGGAAGCTTGCGATATCTATAAGCGAAAAAATCGCTAAAACAAGCTTGAAAGGAATTACCTTAGGTCCTCCGGAATATGCCGGGGCTATCATGGAGTTCTTGATAAATATGCGCAAAGAATTGAGGAAAGCGAAGCAGTTCCAGCTTGCCGATGAAATACGCAATAGTTTAAATGAAATCGGTATTGCGCTGGAGGACACACCGCAGGGCACGACCTGGAAGCAGAAACGATAGACCGATAAATCCATAAAAAAACAAGGCACTAGCGACGCAGTGCCTTGTTTATGTTAAAAACTCTCTTTTATATGCAGACCTACATTAGCTTTAAGCCGACTTATAGATAATAAAATACGTTATAAATCGGTAACGGCTATAATAAGTCCGATTGTATTAACTCGATAGGGATAGGCTGTAATTTAAGTAATTATTATTTGCCGATGCGGAATACTTTAGTGCCGCAGTTGGGGCAGGTGCCTTGGGTCGCCGGTCTCTTATTCTTCAGGGTGACAGCCTTGGAATTCCTCATTTCAACTTTCTTCCTGCATTTCATACAATAAGCCTGCATCTCGCACCTCCAATGTTACTCTTGCCTAGCAGAGTAGCAAACTTGAGAGTATTTGTCAATAGCTACAGGCAAAAAATGTAGTATTTTGTTACTATTTTTTAAAAAATGCGGTGATAAAAAGGAATAACGTTGGTTTTAAGGCAAATTTAAGAGTAAAGGATTCAAGTAATTAACAAGGCGTTTTCTGGCGTCTGATAGCCATGGCAAAGCCCGCCGCCAGCATTTCCAGGATGCCCTGGGCGAGGAAGAAGGAGTAATAGCTGCCAGTCATTTGAAAAGTAACGCCGCCGACATAAGCGCCCAGAGCCATACCGACCGTGTGGCAGGACATCGTAATACCGATTATCGTGCCCATGCGCAGGCCGCCGAACAGGTCAGCTACCAGACCAGAAGTCAGCGGCGAAGTAGTAAACCAGCCGAAGCCGAAGAGCGCCATAGACAGATAAAGCATCCACAGAGCGGAGCCATCAAGAAGAATGAAAATAACGGCGATGAAGAAAGCCAAAGCCCGTATAAAGTGGGTGGCACCAAGCACTTTATGTCGTGCATATTTATCTGAAAAACAGCCTGTCAACAGCAGACCTAAAATATTCAGTCCGCCCTGCACACTTAACAGACTTGCCCCAATCATCTCGGAATAATTAAAGTCAGTAGCGAAAATGACGATATGAGTCATCATAAAGCCGCAGCCGATGCCGCAGATGAGCTGCGTCGCCGAAAGCAACCAGAAAGAGCCGGACCTGGCAGCTTGTGCCATAGTGTGCCCGGCGCTCCCAGCCGTCACAGTCTCTTCAGATGCCGGTTCAACCTTCGGTAAAACAGCCGGCGATCCATCAGGGTCGAGCCCTTTGTCTTCCGGCTTATTGCGTATGACGAATATTAAAGGCAAAGATACAATAAAAGTTACCGCCGCCCAGAAAAGCATGGTGGAACGCCAGCCCCAGAGGATGATCAGATATTGGGAGAGGGGTGAGAGCAATAAAGAACCTAACGGCATGCCAACCGCTGCGATTCCCTGCACCCATCCGCGAAACCTGACAAACCAGCGGTTTATAAGCACCTGGCTGCTCTGGTAAGGCTTAATTTCATATAAAAACCTGCCGAAAAATATCTGCCATGCACTCGATGCCAAGCCATTTAACAGGCTGCTTAAGGCCAGCATGGCGCTGGAAACAGAAAACATTAACCGCGGTCCATAGCGGTCGATTAATTGACCCAGGAAAGGGGTAACCAGAGCGTAGAGTAATAAAGCATACATATAAACAGCGGAAAGAGTCGCCCGGTCCCAACTGAATCTATCATCTTCAAGAATAGGTTTAAAAAAGATACCGACACTGACGGCGCTAACAAGGAAAAGCATCAGCCAAGATACGGCAACGATATACCAGCCGTAGAAAAAGCGTGGTTTGAGGGGGGCGGGGTTTTCCGAATGGCTACTCAAAACATTATTCCTCTTAGATACCGAATGCGGATAAAGTATAGCAGAAACGGAACATTTAAACTTAGGCATAATGGCGGTATTGACTGTTTTTACCGCGGGTAATATATTATATAATAACAAAGTCGGATTATCGATGAAAGGAGGGTAGTTATGAGTTACGAACCACAATATGAAAAGCTGCGTATCTGGAACATTTTCATGGGTTTTTTGCATCTCGTCCAGGGACTGCTGATTGTTCTCCTCACCAACGACTTCACAACACCGATTACTACATCCTTCCTGACCTATAACCAGTCAATGGGTAAACTCTGGCCGCAGACCAATATACTGGTTAATGTGCCCTTCGGGATACTGGTGGCTGTTTTCCTGTTCATTTCCGCCGTCACCCATTTGACCATCTCTTCTCCGGGGGTATACGGGTGGTACGTAAACAACCTTAAGAAAGGCATAAACTACGCCCGCTGGATAGAATACTCCTTCAGTGCCTCTTTAATGATTGTGCTTATAGCCCTGCTGTGCGGCGTGTACGACCTCGGCTCACTGATAATGGCTTTTGCGCTCACCGGCGTGATGAACCTTTGCGGGATGGTCATGGAAGTGCACAACCAGACAACGCCGAAGACCAACTGGCTCTCCTTCTGGGTGGGGTGCATCGCCGGCATTGCGCCGTGGGTAGCCATAGCCATCTATTTCTTCGGTTCGCTTGCCAGTTCAAATGGCGGCGTGCCGGGCTTTGTGTATGCCATTCTGCCCATATTGTTCGTGTTCTTCTTCTGTTTTGCGGTCAATATGGCGCTGCAATACAAGAAAGTAGGACCGTGGCGCGACTATCTCTTCGGGGAGAGGGTTTATATCCTGCTTAGCCTTATTGCCAAGTCGGCTTTAGCCTGGCAGGTCTTTGCGGGGACCTTAAGACCGGTTTAGGCCGGGAAAAACCAGGGTCTTCCCACTTTGACAGCCACCAGAGTAGAATTTATACTTAAAACATTAACTTTTTAGTAACTTAGTATGAAGAGGTAGTAGACTATGACCATTCCCAAAGCCCTTAATACAGAAAGCACCGTCCTGTTGCTCATCGACTTTCAGGAAAGGCTGTTCCCTGTGATGAACGAAAAAGAGAAGCTGCTGCGCCAGGTAACTAAACTCATCCAGGGGGCAAAGGTGCTGGAGATACCGATAATACTGACCGAACAATATCCCAAGGGACTTGGACCGACCATCCCGGAGATAAAGGCGCTTATTCCCGATATAAAGCCGGTAGAAAAGGTGTGCTTCAACTGCTGCGACGAGGAAGCATTTAATAAAGCGCTAAAGGCACTAAAACGCAAGCAGGTTCTCATCGCGGGGATAGAGGCGCACATCTGCGTTTACCAGACAGCCATGGCGCTGGCGAGAGCGGGTTACGAAGTCCAGGTAGTGGGCGACGGCGTCTCTTCTAGAGAGTCGGAGAACAAGCTGGCGGCGCTTTCTAAAATGAGCGCCGTGGGCATTGGTGTAACGACTATGGAAATGGCGCTTTTCGAGCTGCTCAAGGTGGCTAAGGGGGATAAATTCAAGCAGATAAGCGCAATCGTTAAATAACAGGTATGAAATTATCTAAAAATAACCCAATCGAGTTCAGGCGCGAGGAATTGCCATCGCGGATGATAATACGCGACAGTTCCGGCAATCTCGGCGAGTCTACTATTCCGCTGGAGCTCCGCTTCGACCCGCTGACCGGGCGGACCTGCCGCATCGTCCAATATTCAACGGAAAGAATCATCAAGCCGGATTTAGCCGCTCTCGAAAAAAGGTCGAAAGAGTTGACCTGCCCGTTCTGCGCGCCGCTCGTCGAACAAATAACGCCGCGCTTTCCGACCGACCTTATCCACGAGGGTATAATACATAAAGGTAAAGCCGTGGCTTTCCCCAATAACGGTCCCTATGACGTTTACGGAGCGGTCGTGGTGGTATCCGATAAGCATTTCATACCTTTAAAAAGCTTCGACGCGGAAACGGTGTACAATGCCCTGTCGGCAGCGCAATCGTATTTGAAAAGCGTAGAAAAATTCGATGCGAGGGCGATTTACCATTTCATCGCCTGGAACTACATGCCGCCCTCTGGGGGCAGCCTCATCCATCCGCACCTCCAGGGCAACGCCGGCTACTACCCTACCGACTATCAAAAACAGCTACTCGAAGCGGCGGAGAGATACTACCAGGAAAAGGGGACGAACTACTGGCGCGACCTGCTTAAAGAGGAGAACCAGAACGGACAGAGATATATCGGGAAAATCGGCAACACGGAATGGCTAACCAGTTTCGCACCTAAAGGTCGCCTTTCGGACGTGATGGCGGTTTTCCCGGGCAAAGCATCAATTACAGACCTGACCGTAAAAGAACTGCGTGATTTTACATCCGGCTTGCTTAAGGTATTCGGTTATATCGACGAACTGAAGCTTATCAGCTTTAATATGAGCACCTATTCAGGGTTCGATAAAGGCAGGTTCTGGGCGCATGCCCGGATAGCACCGCGCGGCATGCTGCTTTACTCGCCCATCGAGACGAGCGACCAGTTTTATTACCAGACAATGCAGGACGAGAATATTTGCATCATACCGCCGGAAACAGCCGCCGAAAGAATGAGGAAGCGTTTTTAATGGGACTATTGAAGGATAAGTCCACGACGAAAAAAGAAGCGGCGACGATGGAGTGCCGTCGCTGCGGCGTGTGCTGCACGAAGCATCAGGCTTTCGTGATGCCGACGGAAATCGATAAGATTGTGCAATACCTGGGGATAACGTTAAATGACTGGGAAAAACTCTATGACGACAAGCGGTGGCAGTACTCTGAAGACCGCCTGATACGCCACGTAAACGGCGCCTGCGCCTTTCTAAAGTTCGACGAGGGTCTTGCTACCTGTGTAATCCACGCTGTGAAGCCTGCGTGCTGTGCGAAGTGGGAGGCGGGGGAGGATAAGAAGGAGTGCCGGGAGGGGATGGAGAAGGGCGGCAAATAATATTGCCAAGATCTACCTAAATAATCTCCAACTTCTTGGTGAGCAACATTTTATGATGATTGTGTTTCCGTGTTATACTAATTAACACTTTGAATTGCTCTTCTTTCACTGGAGGTACACTGTATGAATAAACAGATTCTAACCAAACATATAAAAGGTTTTATCGAAGATTCAAAAAAGAATCCCGATAGATTCGAACACGATTATGAAGAGCGTCAACGGTTGGTCCAATATTACCAGAGTTTTACACGAAATAAAATCATGCACATGACCGAAGAAGATGTCTATCAATACATTTCAAGTCTTTGGGCTATGCTTATCTGGGGTAACAAGCACTATGTCGTTGATAAGATTATCGAAGAGAATGGCCTGGATAACTTTAGGACTCATTTAGCCGACCTTGTTTGGGGTGACAATGATATTATTTCCAGATGGGATACGTTTCGTAGAGAAATTAGACGCATGGGTTCCGCTATGGTCAGCGAAATACTTGGAAAGACCCATCCTAACGATTTCATTATATGGAATCGTCGCTCATATATTGGTCTCAACTACCTAGAGGTACATGACTTGCCCCGGTATGATTACCAGCTTAACGGTAAACTTTACAAGGATCTTTGCGACGTTGCTAAAGAAATATCATCTGAACTTGCACACGCCGGTTTCACTGACACTTCATTGCTTAGTGTAGACTACTTTATTTGGGATGAACTGCAGGTTGTCGACACTCTTGCTAAAACATACGATAAACAACCCGAAGTTCCTAAACTTGATCGCTCTAATGAGGCTGTATTCATCCACGATGATATAAGAGACAAACTCAGTGACATTGGCCAATGGTTGGGTTTCACAGCAAGCACCGAACAGAAAGTGGCTGATGGTGCAAGAGTTGACACAGTATGGGAAGCCACCATTGGTAATATGGGTAGAGTCATTTATGTTTTTGAAGTACAAACCAAAGGCAGTATGGATAGTCTCATGTTAAATCTTCTAAAGGCACTTAATAATCCTGCAGTCCAAGGCGTGGTTGCTGTCTCTGACGTTAGTCAACTCGAAATAATAAAAAAACACGTACTCGACATTAAGGACTTAAGAGACAAGCTAAAATACTGGGACTATGAATCCGTACTAAAAGTTCACGAAAGTCTCGATTTTGTTAATGCCAACATTAATGAGCTGGGCCTTGTTCCCCAAGGTTTCTAATAGCACCAGGGCTCCAAGAAACATTAGCAAAATACAAAATCTCCCGTTTTTAAAGATTAGGGGGGATTTTAGCTTTAAAAATTGGTAGCGGGGGTTGGATTTCCTTCAGCTACGCTCAGGACAAGTGAACCAACGACCTCCGGGTCATTAGTACAATTCGTCTTTTCAGGCGGGCAGGTTTTTCAGGAAGCTAAAAACAGCGTCCCGGAACGCCGGGAAATTTTCGCGGCGGATGTTGTGACCGGCGCCCTTGATTTGAACCCATTTGAAGGGGTGTTTAGATTTCCAGAGTCGGGCGGCGTTTTCCGCGACCTCTCTTTTGACAATACCGTTTTCGGCGGTGATGAGGAGGGTGGGGCACTGTATTTCAGGCACGAGTTCAGTATAGGAACGCGGACTGATAACCAATGCTGAGAAAATAGAGGGGTCGAACTGCTGCTTGGCTTTCGCCCAGGGGAGCCTTTCTGCCTCGTGCCATTGCGGGTCCATCTTACGACTGGTTGCCATGATTTCATCCAGAGAAAGTTTATTGAGCTCGATTACCATGTTTTTACGCTCAGGAGGACCCGTCACATGCCAGGGAGGGTCTTCAAGAATAATAGCCCTGGGAAGAGAGGGATAGGCGATAGCCACATCTGCCGCGGTGCTAGCGCCCATGGAATGTCCCATGATGATAGGTCTCTTTAAGCCCAATTGTTTTATCAGCCCGGCAACCTGGTCGGCACGCCTTTTAAAGGTAAAACCTTTGTCCAGCCTGTCGGACAGTCCGTGTCCTTGAGCGTCCGGCATAATGACATCATAATCTACAGCGAGCATTTCAGCCGTAGTTGTCCAGCAGAGTCCATTATCGGTAACGCCGTGAAGCAGAATAAAAGGCGGTTTCTTGCCGCCAGTACGGTAGTAGTGGATTTTAATACCATTGATGGTTATATTATCTTCCGTGTATTTCAACATTACCTCCTCATTTGAGTTAGCTATACAAATTTTTCTCATAGCAATCCATTAGCAAAAATGGGAAATCCCCCGAAACCTTTTTAGGAATTCTAGGGATTTTAGCTTTAAAAATTGGCAGCGGGGGTTGTACAATAGACATAACTTTTTGCCTAACATTTTGTTTCTGATTTCAGGTTGGTGGAGAACGACAGCAAGTCTCACTGTCAGGGAAGTCTTAAGTATCAGATGAAGTCCTATCTGCTATAAACTAATGTAACTCGCTAAGCATGAGGTAATTCATCGTCATTTATTATAACTATTCAATAATGCTTGTGTTAATTCGGAAGCATTTTTCAAAATTTGATCTATTTCTTCTTGAGAGATGTTTTCGAGGTGTACTCCGGCCACGACACAAACCGTTTTTTTTAATTGCTTACTGATAGCATAAGCCGATTTCCGAGCAATAGCATCATCTTTATGTCCCAGACGGGTTAAAACTGAAACCGAAGTTCTCTTGTGGTGTGAATCGTATTCTCCTATAGCTACAGCACCAATATGAACCCCTTCATTAAATATACGGACTAACAGGTCCTCGCCCATATCGATGGCATGGAGATCGACCCGAATTCTGCCTTTCCCTTGTTCAATTTTGTATTCCATATTATCCAGATAGTCTATCTACTTTATTATTGAGTTGTAAAGCCCTCCCATCTGCGAAGGAGGTTATTCTTAATATTTAATATATCTAATATCCTGCCTACAGTATGGTCTATTATATCCTGGATTGTCAGGGGCCTTTGGTAAAAGGCAGGGACCGGAGGAATTATTATGGCACCCATTTCAGTAGCTCTCTCCATATTTCTTATATGGCCCAGATGTAAAGGGGATTCTCGGAACATCAAGACTAGTTTTCGGCGTTCTTTCAGGGTCACATCTGCGGCCCGGATAATAAGATTTTCACTATAAGAATAAGCTATAGCAGATAAGGTTTTCACAGTGCAGGGCGCGATAACCATTCCATCTGTCTTAAAAGAACCGCTGGAAATCCTTGCTCCGATCTCATTGATATCATACACCACAGTAGCTAGATTTTTAACATCCTTGATGTTCCAATCAGTTTCATCCTCGATGACTAACTCGCCTGCCCTAGAAATTACCAGGTGGGTTTCGACATCTTTCATGGAAGAAAGAACTTCCAGCATTCGAATTCCGTATATTACTCCTGAAGCTCCGGTGATACCTATTACTATTACCACTGCTTTTTCCCTTCTTTCATATGTTTATCGAAGAAGTCCAACATTCTGTTAGCGTTTTTTGCTTATACCCAAGTATCTACCTAACTCTGCTAAAGGCAAGAACATAGGAGCCGAAATATTTATACTTAAAGCATCCCCAAAAAACACCTATCTGATAAGCTATTTGCTCCAAGATATAAAAAAATAAATAGACCGGGTAAATCAAATGCGGTCTTTTCACACTATAATCCACCAGCGATGTCAGAATTAAAGCCAGTGCACCAACCAGCCATACAGGATGAAGTAGAAAGCCGAGTGCCAGCAGCAAAATCAAGTAATAGCGAATTAAATGGAATGAGGCAAGATAATAGAAGGAAAAGTGACTTCTGAAAGTGGACAGCAAGGTCTGTTTGAAATTAAGGGACATTTGTAGCCGTTTCGGAGCTGCTGACCTCCGGTAGAGATCGATGGCGAAGAAAAGCAAAACGAGACCCACAGGATAAGGATAAAGCAGCAGAACAGCCGCAATCACAGCTAAAAAGGATAAACCGGCACAAACAGGAAATAGGACCTTTTTTTTCTTATTTGGATGGGAATGATAGAGATTGGCTTCGGAAGTACCATAGTCAGCTCTGCGATGGAGCATCTTAAAAAGCTGATTTCGGTGTTTATGGGCGACTTTACCCGCCGGAATGTACAGGAGAAAATACCCAAGATCTCTCATCCTCCAGCAAAAGTCCACGTCCTCTCCCACCTGCCACCCATCCCGAAATTTTCCGGTTGCCAGAAAAGCCTGTCTGGTGACTATAAAATTGCAGGTGGGAACATAAAAAGTTGACTCTGGCTCATTCTGAAAAATAACTCGCGCCCCCATATTCAGGGAAGAGGAGACTTCTTCATACCGGTCGAGATAGCTTTTTTTATAATAGCTATCGACAAAGCCGCCGACAGCTCCGATTCCTTCTATCTGGAAAAATGGGATGATCTCTTTTAACCAGTTTTTATCAGCAATACAATCTGCATCCAGAAATGCCAGAATATTTCCACTGGCGTTCTCGGCTCCAATATTCCTGGCTGTGGCCGGACCTTGAGTCTTATTTAATCTAATAAATCTGACATTTAAAGAACCTGCGTCAACTTGAGCGTATTCCGAAGGCCCATCCAATACAACCAGCACCTCCAGCTTCTCCGCAGGATAATCCAAGCTTGCCAGAGAGTTCAAGCACTCGAACAGGTCTTTTAGAGGGGGGCGAACGGGTATGATGATGGAGACCAAGGGATAATCGGTGACTTCCGCCAGTTTATCTAAACGAAGATATCTTTTAGAAGTCAAGGACAATAAAGTACATAATAACCGGCCTTCCTTAATTTCAGGATGTTGCTGCACTATTTCCGATAAATCACTGCCTGCGAGCAGTTGCTCCAGAACGTAATAAAATGATTTGCTTACCCGGAGCATCTTCACCGGCGCTTCCGATACAATATAATAGCTATCGGAATTGTGCTTTAAAAAGGTGTTTTTCGCTAAAGAAAAAGCTAATCCGTTCATTTCACAGATGGTTTAATAAGTCCTTCTTTCATCAATAGTTCAAAGAGCTGATTGACTAGTTCCTCCTTGCTACCTTGAAGTATTTCACCGCGCCTTTTCGTAATTCCTCCCTGTAATAGAGCCAGAATCCGATAAAAGGCCGGCAGTGAACTGTCATAAGGGACCTTTCTCGGTCTGGGCCTGGGGGCTGAAAGGCGAGTGACTCTGGTAGGATCTCTGCTTAACTCCAGAGGAGTAATTCCCAGGTCTTCAAGAGTCAGCAGGTCGACCAGGGTCTCCTTACTTTCTAGAAGACTATCCAAGCTGGCATAGGGTAAACCCCTTGATTGTCCCGCTATTGTAATCACTGCGGGCAGAGTGGTAAAGACCTTTTCTTGAATTCCCCGGTTAATATTCCTGGTGACAGTGATACATCTTTTAGCGCCCTCTAAATGGAACTCCACTGCCTCACAGATACAGGGCAGATTGAGCCAGGCTGCCAAATAAGGTCCCACCTGGCCGCTGGCAACATCCAGACTTTTAGCGCCGGTTAAGACCAAGTCGGCGTTTAAAATAGAGATGGCCCGAGCCAGCACTTTGGCCTTTTGATAAGTTGATAAATCAATAAAGCCCTCGTCCCAGATACGCACGGCTTTAGTCGCTCCTACGGCTAATGCTTCCCTTAGATATTTTTCTACCCTTTCCGGGCCAATCGAGATAGCAGTGATATCAACACTGTTTTCACCGTTTCTGATTGACAGGGCGACAGCCAGGGCGTCGGCATCATCAGGGTTTAGCCTGTAGGTCAATCCTTTTTGAATCAGGCTTTCGCTTACCTGCCCCAGGCCCAGGTCCAGCCTGATATCAACTACCTCTTTTAAACAAACTACGATTTTCATGCTATTTCTTGCCCACATCCATGGCAAAAAGTTCCTTATATTTCTCTGTCAGCAGTCAACATTAACTTAAACCGCAGTTTAAGTCAATCTGTAGGATACCCCGAACCCTCCCCGGGGATAGCTCCAATTTATTGCTTTTTTATCACAAATAACATTGCAGGTGCCGCACTCCAAGCAGTTCTCATAGACGACATCCAGACGTCCTGTTTCGGCATTTAAGGTATAGCATTTGGCAGGACAAGCCGATACGCAGGCATGATGACTGCAGGACCGGCAGATTTCTTTGTCCAGGATGATATGAGACTGCTGGTCGCAATAAAAATGAGTAATTTGACTCAAATTCTCGATATTAATCATAATAAACCCCTTTTTATCCTGATACCATCAGCCAGCAAATCTTTTATATTCACTTTTTTCGTTGCTTCTTTTCTTATCAGTTTGAGCATCTTGTCCCGGGGCATACCATCAACACGGTATATCTTTTCTAAAATATCACAGGCCAGTCCGGGATAAACCCGGAAAAGGCGGTCCATATGCATCATTTTAACCGCATTGCCAAAGGTCTTCATATCTTTGACGACAAAACTCGCCTCCAGTTTTTTCCGGTACATGGAGAGCATGGAGGCGCTGAAATCTTTAGCTTTAACAGCTTCAATAGCACAATCGGCAGCGGTGGACCCGGAGGTCATGGCCAGGTTGATCCCCTCCAGGTTAATTCCATTCGTGTAACAGAGTCCGGCAGCATCTCCGACAACCATCATTCCATCAGTAAATAGAGTGGGAATACCTTTAATGCCACCCTCCGGGACCAGGTGGGCTGAATATTCTAATGGAACGCCTCCTTTAACCAGCTTCTTGATCTGAGGCTGCTGCAAAGCTCTATTCAATATTTCGTAAGGAGTCTTTCCGGACGCCTTTAGAGAACTCAGATGGACCACCAGCCCAATGGATAGGCTATCGATATTGGTGTAGAGGAAACTACCACCCCACAAATCTCCGGTCATTCCTAAAAAAGCGTAATCCGCTCCTTCATCGCGGACAAGACCAAATCTCTCGTTAATTATTTCTTCAGGCAGTCCGAGTAAAAGTTTGACTCCCAAACCCATATGCTCAAGGGGTATTTCTCGTCTGAGTCCGGCCTTCTCTGCCATTAACGAGAGGACTCCGTCAGCGGCGATAACAAGATTGGCTCTAAGATCTCCGTCCCGGCCTTTGACAGATACACCTGTAATCTTCTTGTCTTGTTTAATCAAATTTTCAGCTGTACAATTACATATTAATGAAGCCCCTTCTTTAACCGCCTGCTCCGCCAGCCAGTTGTCAAATATGGGGCGCATTACAGTATAACCGTTATGAGGTATCCGGTTAAAATTTTCCGTTTCCAATGTTATGTTAACTGATGATTCCGGAGTCATGACGGCCAGCGTTTTCTTATGTACATATCGCTCAAGAGGGGCCTGTCGATAAAAATCAGGAAATATCTCTTTCAAAATGTGGGAATTGTGTAGCAGACCGCCGAACATGTTTTTAGAGCCAGGAAACGTGCCGCGCTCCAGAAGAGCTACTTGTAATCCGGCTTTAGCCAGCTTTAGGGCAGCGACACTGCCGGCCGGCCCTGCTCCCACGATAATAACATCAAAAAATTTTCTCATCTTTTTTGGCTTGTCTGATTTTATTAATTAGTTCCGGTAATATTTCCTTGAGATCAGCTACAACTCCTATATCTGAATTCTGGAAAATGGGTGCCTGGGGATCCCGGTTTAAGGAAATAACGGTTTTCGAGTCTTGAATGCCGCCGATATGATGGGTCGCACCAGACACGCCTAACCCCAGATACAAATCAGGACTGACGATTTTTCCCGTTTGTCCAATCATTCTTTCCCGGGCTATTTTGCCTTCATCCACCACCGGCCGGGTAGTACCGATAGCCCCTTCCAATAAACTTGCCAGCTCTTCTACCAGGGGAAAGATATCATCACCGATGGACCCCATACCGGCAGCTACAATCACGCCGGCATCGCTGATATCCACTGTTCGGTAGTCGGCAGGTAAATAATCTATATGTTTGGCTCGAATATCTTCCGAAGATAACACAGGCTCGATCCGGGTAATATTAACCTCGCGGCTAGACTTACCGGGAGTGATATTTAAAACGCCCGGAGCCATGGTTATGAGCATAGTCCTGCCATTCTTAAAAACAACCTCTTGATAGGCCTGTTCTCCATATACGGCGCGATAGAATATAGGAGTTTCTATATTGACAAAGTCCATTTTGACACAGTTAGATACCACACCGGTCTCTAAAAGTAACGCCAGCCGGGGCGCAAGTTCCTTTCCCATGGTTGTATTTCCCATCAGGAATAACCAGGGTTTCTCTTTATAAACTCTTTCGGCTAACGCCTTGAAGTAAGTTTCTGCTGAGAAATATTTGAGAAGAGGATGCTTAAATACATATGCGCTGTTGATTCCGTATTGTCCCAGGATTTTAGAATGGTCTTCTACCTGATCACCAAGAATCAGCGCCGTAGTTGAACCACCAACTGTTTCAGCAATCTCGCTGGCTTCTGAGAGCAGGCCACAGCTAAACTTGCTGATTTCTGAATCTTTACCGTTTATTTCCGGCAGCACCCATATTTGTCTTGTTGGAACCACTGCATTCTCCGCCTCTAAATCATTCGGCCAACCTTGTCACCTTCAAAGATGGCCATATCTATCTTACGCGGTGCCATACAATCTCCGATGCGATATAGTTCTTTTACCTTACCTTTCAGCGCAAAATAGAGTCCATCTTCTACCCTGTTTCCCATAGCCAGAACGATGGAATCATGGTTTTTGTAAGTCTTCCATTCGTTCGAATACACGTTGAAACCGTTTACTTCCAGTCCTTTTATCTCCATTACGGCAAAGTCAGGAGTAAAGGTGACCCCTTTTTGTAAAAGACGCTGGCGGCTTAAATATAAGTCCTGGGTAGGTCCTAATTCGGCGCCTACAAATAAGGCTGAACAGAGGATATGGACTTTCTTACCCCGGTCAGCCAGGAATTCGGCGGTAGCTGTGGCCTGATGATGACCATCATAATCAATTAAGAGGATATTATTACCTAAACTGGCTTCACCCAGGAGTACCTGCCAGACATTAAAGATATTAGGACCGTTAGCGCCACTCACCGGACATTCCCTGGGTACTGAGCCGGTAGCGATTATCACAACATCCGGATTTTGACTCAGAACAAACCCGGCGTTAACCTCTTGATTCAGTTCTATTTTCACCGGCAGCTTCTTGAGCTGGTTCTCTTCATTGCGGATAATGGCGCCGATCTCCAGCCGACCTGCCCCTAACTTGGCGATATTAATCTGACCTCCCAGCCTGTCTTTCTTTTCATAGAGCGTAACCTGATGACCCCGCATAGCTGCCACCTGGGCTGCCCGCATCCCGGCCGGCCCTCCACCAACAATCAAGACCTTTTTCTTCACAGGAGAAAGCTTGATAGTACCTATACCTTTTTCCTTTTCATACCCGACTGATGGATTCTGGATACAACCTAAAAGCTTATTCAAACCCATCCGGCCGTAACAGCCCTGATTATCAGCCACACAGAAACGGATCTCTTCCAACCTGCCTTCCCTAGCTTTGTTGGCGAGTTCAGGATCACAGATCTGCGCCCGCACCATCCCGATCATATCCGCCTGTCCCTGCGCCAGGACTCTTTCTGCCATGACCGGGTCATTTATCCTTCCCGTAGCAAAAACCGGCATTTTAACCGCTTCTTTGATCCCCGCAGCTAGGGGAATACCATAACCCAGGGGAGTATGCATGCTCCCGCCTACGAGATACAGGTTATAAAAGGTGGCTAAGCTCAAGTCTAAAAAGTCCAGATTGCCGGTAGCTTCGAGGCGGCGTGCGATTTCTTTAGTATCATTTAAGGTCAAACCGCCGGGAATCATTTCATCGGCACACAGACGTACCCCTAAAGTATAGCCCTTCCCCACAGTCTGACGAATAGCTTCTATGACCTCTAATGCCAGGCGCATCCGGTTATCCAAACTGCCGCCGTATTCATCATTCCGGTAGTTAGATAAAGGAGATAAAAACTGCCGGACCAGGGAAGCATGCCCGAATTGTAATTCTATGCCGTCAAATCCACCTTGCCGGACGTTGGTAGCCGCACGGCAGAAATATTCGATAAGTTCTTTGATATCTTCTTTTTCCATTACCTTGGGCACTTCTCTGAAGATTACATCCGGGACCGGAGAAGGAGCCCAGACCGGTAGCCGGGAAATAGTACCATCGCTTTGATTGCCATTATGATTTAGCTGAGCAAAGATTTTAGTCTCATACTCATGGACTGCACTACAGATCTTGCGATACATCGGAACTACGTCCGGATTAAAGGCATCCACCAGTTTCTCATAAGCATGGTCTGAGGGATGTACGGACTGCTCTTCGGTGATGATTAAGCCGGTTCCACCTTTTGCTCTCTCTGTCCAATAATAGAGGTGCCGTTCCGTGGGCAGACCGTTCAAACCAAAGTTGGTCATATGGGCCGAAAAAGAAATCCGGTTGGGCACAGTGACCTGTCCAATTTTGAGGGGAGTAAATAGATATTTAAACTGTCCTGTCATATTATTGATGCCCCAATTTTGTTAGATGGTGATAAGCCTGGATTTTCAGACAGGAGAAGCTACTTTTTTCCAGCTCATCAAACATTCAGGGTCGGCTTTTTTAAGGTCCTGACCAACGAAATAAGCAACTGCTGGACATCCCCCATGGCAAACATTGAATCGCGGACATTTTTTACAGGAATCCGGTTCAAGCGTTCTGAAGCGCATAAAAACAGGCGAATTATCCCAGATTTCTTTAAACGATGTATTTCTGAGATCTCCAGACTTGAATTCATCCTCCTGTAAAAAAGCGCATGGGTAAACGAATCCACAGGGGTCAATGCAGCATGTCATTTTACAGGCCCCGCACATATCCAGTCCCATTTCCTTTCTTGCCCTATTGGAAATTGAGAAGAAGGAATCGCCGGTCAAAATTGCTGGATGCTGAATCAGCCATTCGGATAAATACTCCAGCTGCGAAGTGGTCAATTTCAAAGCGTCCCAACTATCCCTGGCGCGTCCCGAAGGTCTGAATCTGGATAGACGCAATCCTCCTCCGTATGAGTGAGCAATGTCCGTGACTTTATCCAGTTGGCTGAAATTCAATGAAGTTACCACGGTGTTAATGGAAAAAGGGACTTGTTTGTCGGTAAGCATCTTGATACCTTTTAGAACCCTGGCAAAAGTCCCCTGACCCCGAATCCTGTCATTGACCTCTGGGGTGGCACCATCAAGACTAACTTGAATGTGAATCAAGGGATTACCGGAAAAAAAAGAAACTACCTTGTCGTTTGAAAGTGTCCCATTGGTGCTGATGCACGTTACTATGCCCTTAGTGTGAATGTATTCTACCAGCGAAAGAAAGTAGTTCTTAAGGAGAGGTTCGCCACCGCCAAAGTTGATTTCAAATACTTTAAGCCTGGCCAGTTGGTCAACGATTCTTTTACATTCCTCGAAAGTCAATTCTCCAAAAAGTTCATCGTGACTGGCAGAAAGACAGTGGATGCAGTTTAAATTACATTTATGTGTAATTTCCCAGGTTAGATTGACCGGAGCAGATAATGGCCAATAAGCGTAATTCATTTATTATTCCATAATAATCATTCCACTCTGTACCAGGCTCGGGATCAGCTTCCGGAGAGAACGCTCAACCGACGGAGGGGAAGCATTGCAGCGTCGGCATACATCGTCTACTATTTTCGCAAAATCCCAGGTTCCCTCAAAATAATCTACAGGGAGCCAGTCTTTACTTCTTGCGAAGAATAACCTGTGTTGAAATTGCGAATAAAAAAGTAGTCCCCAGGCCTCTTTCCTTACCTTAACATGGTTGGCTAAGCGGTAAAACGTTTTTAATACACTCCACAAATGCCATCTATGCTGAGTTCTTCAACAACAATCTCTTCTATTATTTCAGGATTTTCCGGCACATTCTGGTTTATTACGTCTTCTTCCTTAATATCAATTGTTAAATCTTTTTCCATAAATGTTTTCCTTTTTTATTCTTTTAAGATGTCCGATTATATAATTTATAAAATACTGCGTAACAGTGCCACGGTCTGATCGATAGTAGAGTCCCTGGGATTTCCTTCTCGGCCCCAGTCTATTTGATAATACTTGGCCACATGCTCAAGGTCTTTTTCTTGCAGTCCGATCTGCTCTTTAAGATGGCCGGATTTGATGCCCAGGTCCGTTAACAGTCGATCCAGCTCATCGAAGAATTTATCCGAAGCCTCCATCTTGGTCATACCTTTAGTGTCCACACCGAAGGATAAACGGGCAATATCAGCAAACTTATCCGGGCAAGCCATCTGATTCCACCTTTCCAGTGGAGAGGCCAGAATGCTGTTGATGAAACCGTGATGAGCATCGGTGAGGGCAGCCATCACATGTCCGCAACCGTGCACAATACCAACGCCGGCTCCAAAACACATACCGGTACCCCCCATAGACTCAGCCCAACACATATTTTCACAGGCAACGTCGTTCATTCGATTGCTGGCAAATTCGCGCAAATTCTCAGCTACCAATTTCATCACCTGTATACCCAGGGCGGAGGTATACGGAGAATGAATCCTGTTGATATAGCCTTCCATGGCGTGGGTAAAGGCATCAAAACCGGTTTGCGCAATCAGATGGGAAGGTTGCAGGCGTACAAATAAGGGATCGATCAAAGCAAGGCTGGGGTTCAGGCCGGGTACGGGATGAGTAATGATTTTAAATTTGCCTTTGGTGTTGTTGATGACAGCGACAGTGGTAGATTCGGCGCCGGTACCGCAGGTAGTATTCAGGCTAATTTGAGGGGTAGTCACATGTTTTAATTTCAGCATTTCAGGATACCACGGCGGATCCAGCCAGGCAGCCATATCGTTGATGTGTTTTTCTGGATTAGCGATTAATAGTCTAACGGCTTTGCCAACATCATGAGAACTGCCTCCGCCTATAGTAACAATGCCGTTGCATTGAGCATCCTTATAAGCCTGGAAGGCTTCCATCACCTGAAAATCGCGGGGATTAGAGGAGACTTTATCAAATAAATCGAAAGCTACGCCGTTATATTTAAGAACCTGGCTTACCTCATCTATGATGCCGGTCTTTTTCAAACCGGTGGTTATCACCAGAGCTTTTTTTATTCCATAACTTTTACATTCATTGGCAATGGTTTCATAAACGCCCCAGCCAATCGCTATTCTTTGAGGGGGATTCAGATAAACGATGGGGAATTCCTTTCGCTGCTTATTCATCTCTTCTTTCTCCTATTTTTTCCAGGCAGCGAGAATACCCTCTTAGCCTGCAATTGAGATAGTCACTATATTAAATCATAACACAAGATTGATAAGATAATCCATAAGATTATCTTACCTATAAAAGAGACTTACCAGAGATTCGCCGCTGCCGGTACTGAAGAGCGGTCCTTTAATACAATAGCGTTTTTGGGACAATTCGGGCGGCACACCCCGCACCCGAAACATCGGCGCTGGTCTATTTCAGCCTTCTCATTAAGCATACTGAATCCGATAGCGCCGAATTGACATACCGTCATGCATTTACGGCATCCGTTGCACAGTTCCGGATTCACCTCCGCTACATATTCTGCCCGGAACATCGTAGGGAACCCGATGCTTACCGTTGCCCGCATCGCCAGACAATCAGTTCGGTCGCAGTTACAGATACCAGCGACATACGGAGTCATAAAAGTCCAGATAGTGTGACAAAGCCCCTTCTTTTCCAAGTCCCGAAGAGCAATTTTGGTTTCTTCTTTGGACATCGTTTCATTTTCGCTCGCGTCCGGTCCTGCATCATAGCTTTTATCAACCTTTAGAGCTAAATCTTCGAACTGCGAATCTAACTTAGGCACGATAGTAAAAGCAAAACAGTAACGGTATTTATCCGGACCTACTAGTAACTGGCGGCAGCTGCAGGGTATTCTGATGACAGAATTAGAAAACTCCAGGATGCGGTCAAGGTCTTCAATAGGAACAACCTGTCCAAAGTGCTCTCTTTTCTTTTTATTTTGAATATAAGGTGCAATTACTGCCCGGACGAAGGAGGGGAGATGCATAATTCTTTCAAATTTTTTCTCATCTTTTACTAATCCCTTATTATAAGTTGGGAAGTTGTCTATTAACTTCTTTCGACGGACATCACTAAGTAAATCGTCGGAGTAGTTCTTTGCATTCAAATACCATTTTTCACCTTCGCCATGTTTATGGCAAAATTCACACATCCTAATTCTCCTATTATATGAGTAAAAGTTATGTATACCGCAAGCGGTTAAAAGGCATCCAGACCCATAATGTGTAGTCTCTTAAATATTGTACTAACCATTCGGTTAATTGTCAATAAAAAAGTACCTGATTTAACGATATCATCTGCCAGTGATTGTATTCAGCAAATGTAATAGGAGGAAATACCTATTTCTCCTTATTAAGTTATCAGCATTTTATACAGGTCTTTAAAGCACTTCATCAAAAACGGCGATGTTATCATTTCCTACAATATCTGGGATTATCTCAAAGATATTCTACCGATCATGATTTTATGTCATGTGCATACCCTGATTTAAGATAATTGTTTATAATATCAGAATATAGTCTTGTGTTTTTTCTATCTGATTAATATAAAAAGTTTCATACTAACATTTTTTCTGAATATTTTCCTGATAAAATCATGGAACATTTAAAAATGCGGAGAAAATATTGACATTTAACCAAATGGTTAGTAAAATGTGATTTATATGATTAACAGTACTTTTGTATCTGTCTATCAAAGGTCGTCCTATCACCAAGAATTATAGGTTTCATAGCTCGACCCGCCTTCAGCTATGATTTTATAAAAAGGAATTTTTATCTATTAATGCCAATGACAATGATCGGGAAAAACAATATATTATGGATAAAAGATGACTATATCAAAAGATTTTAAGAAGCTTAATATAATATTACCCTTAGATATTTATAAAAAGCTCAAGCGCAGTTGTGTTGGCCGTGACATATTCATGAAGGAATATATAGCCGAGCTCATTGACCGGGAATTGAAAAAATCTCTTCAAGATAAGGAACCAAGCGAAAAATCCAACAACAAATCAGAAATGCTGGAACTAATACGAAGTTGCGATTTGTTCCTTGATTTGGACGCTGGAGAATTGGCGGAAATTAGTAAGGGAGCTACTTGGCAGCGTTTTGCCAAAGGACATGAAATTGTCCATGAAGGAGAGGAAACAGACTTATTGTATCTCATCACAAAGGGAAGCGTAAAAATTTCCAAGCATTCCATTTCTGGTAAAGAAGTGATATTTGACATACGAAATAAAGGTGATACGTTTGCTTTTATAAACGGAATTGCTGGAGGCCGTGTATTTTTCACCGCCACAGCCTTGGAAAATGTTACTGCAATTGCTATAAAAAGAGCGGCTATCCTGGCCCTTATTGAAAGGAAGCCGACCATTATTCTTCGGATTCTTAGTTTACAGGAAGACAGATTAAATCACATAGTTGATAAGATGCTAAGTATTGTATCTGAACGGGTCCAAAGTCGAGTGATAAGAACTTTGGATTACCTTTGTCAGATATATGGGAATGAGTTACCATTTACTCATTTTCAAATAGCACTTATGGACGGTTCGACAAATGAGACCATTACCAGGGTCTTAAAACCGTTAAAAAACGCCGGTATTATCAATTCACTAAGAGGCAAGATCCTCATCAGGGATAAAGATAAACTCAAAGCACTAATGAAAAATAATGGTTCAATGTGACCTGCAGAAAAATCAATTGTATCAATCGAGAAGAAGCTACATACGTTATTAGTATATCTCAACAATGTCGCCTTAGTTGATTTGTACTATAAGAACCAGCCTGCAATGATTAATTCACCCGACCTTTAAGGTGGTGTTATCGTTATTGTACTAGCCCATTTTGGGCCAATCATAATGATAGTTATTTGATTATATTACCGTGGCCACCTCCGATGAGTACTCAAGGTGTGCCAAGCTTCCTGTTACTCACTATGATTGATGAAAATCGCATAGTGAGTCTATGAATTAATCAATTAATTGATAATAGTCATAGACATTCACAAGTCGATTATCGTAGCGTTGGCATTGAAGTCAACGGGCGGTGATATCCGGGTTGCCATGGAAGATAATTTATACTTAAATAAGGGAAGGCTAATAAAGTTAAACGAAGAGAATGTCCTGAAAATATGACGTATAATGGAGGAGCTTGGCATAGAAATTGCCACGCTCGATGAGGTTCTCCATATGCTAGGGCTCAAGGGGAGAGAGAAAACTAAATGTTAATTTTACGCTCCGTTTATCGTATAATTGGGTAAAGTCTGTATCAAATGGAGGTGATAGAGATGTTCGTATTTAGCAATGCGGTCCTTATCGACGGGATTGGTCGGGAAGCAGTAAAAAAGGCGGCTGTGTTGGTAGAAGGAAATCGCATCACTGATGTTGGCACACAAGTTAGCTATCCTAAAACAGCCAAAGTTATAGATCTAAAAGGTCTTGTAATTATGCCAGGTCTAATGGACTTACACGTTCATTGCGGTGGTATCGTTCACCTGAAGGAAGGCGAGCCACACTTCGTGGATATGAAAGCCTCTAATAAATATGCCGATACAAGAGAACTATCAATAGCAAATGGAGTGACTACAACGAGAAGCGCCGGGGACTTTTTCCCCGATATTGTTCAAGTCCGCGATGAGATAAATAAAGGGAAGCTATATGGTCCAAGATTTTTTGTTTGCGGAAAGCAATTCCAGGCAACTGGTGGACATCCCGGTTTCACCATAATGCAGGGAAACGAATATGTCCTCCGAAATGCTATTATTCTCGTCGATGATCCCCAAAAGGCGAGGGAAGGTGTTAGAGAAATGGTTGATGGTGGCGTAGACGTAATTAAAGTGCAACGAGGTAGTTTAGATCCTTGGAATTGGCCAAAAAGGGTCCCCCAGCTTCCCCTGCCAGCTCTTGAAGCGTTAATAGATGAAGCCCATAAGCACAATCTCCGTGTCATGGTTCACGCAGAAACACCCCAGTACACTTATGAAGCGGTAGAAAGAGGAGCTGATTGTGTAGAACATGTTATTGCAGCAGGAGCTCTTTCATCCGAAGTGCCTGATAGGCTTATTAAGTTGATGGTTGACCAAGGAACATACGCTGTGATGACTATCATCGCAACATTGAAAGTAAGTTCATATTATAAGGGATGGGATAAGTTACCCGATTTAATGGCTATTACCAAGCAATTCTATGATGCTGGTGTGAATCTAGCTACCGGTACCGATGCCGGTGCTCCAGATGTCCAGTTTGGGGAAGCGGTTCATGAAGAAATGACACTAATGGTAAAAGCAGGAATGAGTCCACTGGATGTCATAGTAGCATCAACCAAAAAAGCAGCTGAAGCTCTGGGAAAGGGTAATGAACTGGGAACTATAGAGAAAGGAAAACTAGCCGATTTGATTGTTGTTTCTGGGAATCCAACAAGCGATATAGCTGACTGCAAGAATATAAAATTGGTGATGAAAGACGGTAAAATTTTATTGGACAAGCTTGGTTTGCCAAAGATATAGCAAGATGTAGAAGCCACCTAATAATCAATAAAGTGCCAAAAGAGGTTCGGGTGAATTTAATGAAGCAAATCAATAACTTAAAAGAGAGAGTTGTTAATCTGAACTATTAGTGTGTCCAGACTCTGAATAAGCTTATTTTTTCGGCTTTAATTCACATAGCTCAATCAGTGTATTCCCAGGCTTTCCAGTTTGTGAATCTATGTACGCAGCGCGAACATATCCCAGACCTTCAATATAACCTTCTGCATTGTAGAGTATCCCGATTCCCTTTTGCTTTAGATAGCTCATCCACTCATCATAGTTATCTATGTTGAATCCCAAATGTTGAAGGCCTTCTCCATGAGTCTCAAGGAAGTCTTTATGAGGGCCTTCGCTAAGTGGCTCGAGCAACTCTAATTCGACAGGTCCCATTGGAGCGAAGGCCAGTTTTAGCTTGACTGGATAAGGTTTACCATTAACCCAGTGTTTTTCTGGATTAAACATAATAGTTCTAAAAGGGCCTATTCCAAACGTTTGGGAGTAATAATCAATAGCTTTATCGATGTCCTTGACCACGACACCCACTCCGGATAATGCTGGAAGCTGTAGTTTTTTCACGCTTATTTTTTTTCCTCCTTTAATGCTTACTCTAAGTTGTTTTTAGATCCATGTGGTAGAGAAATCGCGTATTAATATGAATTCGATTGGCCTGCCCATAATTTTATTCAAAAAGCATCGTTTTGTGGCTGCAATAGGGATAAACTTGACAAAAGATCTCGATACATTTATTATACTTAGACAAAATGATTATACCATATTAAAATCTTCTAATGACCTGACTGATTATTAACAGGTAAAGTCATAGCAATATAGCAGAATTTTACGACAGTTTATTGATTAAAATCATAGACACTTATTATCTTATGCTTTAATAATATATAACAAAATAAAATAAAGGGGGTAGCTATGTTTAAAGGGCACAGGTTATTGCAGTTTGGCGTGGTGGTGCTAATATTTACAGCCATTGTCTTTAGCTCTTGCGCATCAGAGCCAGCAGCAACAACACTAAAGGAACCGATAAAGGTTGGTATTCTTCTGGACAAGACCGGCCCAATTGCCTTTACAGGGCTTGACGCCGAAAAGGGACTCGACATAGGCTTCGAGGAAATTGGCTACCAGTTCGAGGGCAGGCCTATTGTCGTGATAAAAGAGGACGCGGCAAGTGACGCAGGTCCTTCACTGGACAAGGCAAAGAAGCTGGTAGAACAGGACAAGGTGAATATCGTCATGGGACCGGTCAATGGTGCCGGCGATCAGGCTGTTTTCCATTATTTGAGTGAAGTCGGCATACCAAGAATAGCAATGCAGCCGATGGATGTACCGGACGATTGGGACCGTTCAAAACCTTACACATCATTTGCGGTTCGCGGCACCGGTCAGAGTATGGCCTATGTTATGGGAGCGTATGCCTATGAAGTGCTGGGGTACAGAACAACCACAATACTTACCTGCGATTTTATTGCCGGACACCTGTTTACCGAGGGTTTCGGGAGAGGATTTACAGCCAAAGGTGGTAAGGTTCTAAACCAGGTCTTCTATCCTTTTCATGCCACCCAAGACATGGTTCCGTACTATCTCCAATTGGACAAAAATGCAGACTGTCTATGTGCATGGTGGCCGGGCAGCGATTGTTTTATAGGTGTTAAAGCGTATAAAGACCTCGGGCTAAAAATACCCATAGTGCAACCGGAAGACGGCGGATTAATGGCATCTGAAACAGCGCTAAAGGAAATGGGCAGTGCTGCTGTAGGCATGGTATCTTGCTCGATATACACTTATACGAATAAAAATCCGGGAAATGATAAGTTCGTCGAAATGTTCAGGGAAAAGTACAATGAAGCGCCTGGCCCATTCTCCGGGGCAGCTTACGCCAATGTACAAATACTCATGGAGACACTGAAATCTTCGGGTGGTGATACTTCACCTAAAGCACTGATAAAAGCTCTCCGCGGACTTGATATTATGACGGTTGGAGGGCCGGTGAAATTCCCCGATCCAGAACACAATGTAGGCACAACTACGCCCATGATTTTTAAGATTAACGCCAAACTTGAGCCTGAAGTACTGGCCCTTCCAATCGTGAATGAGAAATGGACTCCAGGTGGCGGCCGACTGCAAGACCAATACCTTGTGGAATGGCCTAAGTAACATTTAAAGCTCTAGCTGGTTTAAAGTAACCGCTTAAAATAAAACACCGCAACTTTGAAGTTGCGGTGTTTTATTTATATTCAAGGAGAGTCCATGTCCTGCAAATTCCAAGAAGTAAATGATATAGAATACAACTAGTCTAGCGGATATATTTTAAAGAAAACCGTCTTAAAGGAATAAGTCCATTTAGACGTTCGTTCTGCACGAGTTGGCGACACAATAATGTGTTATTTTTTATTGCCCCCTTGACACTCCAATATATTCTGATTGTATCTTTTCGTTCTTAGCGAGCTCATCAGTATTGCCACTATATACGACCTCACCCTTATGCATCACATAACAGTAATCGCTCGTTCCCAAAGCTAGAGACACATTCTGTTCTACCAGCAGGATGGACAGTCCCTGCTCCTTGATTTTTGGAATGATATTGCCGATGGCCTGTATAACAAGTGGCGCAAGTCCCTCAGATGGTTCATCCATTAAAACTAGCTTTGGATTGGTCAATAGAGTGCGCGCTATAGCTAGCATCTGCTGCTCTCCACCGCTTATCTGGTTGCCCCTGTGATTACCCCTTTTCTCTAATATGGGAAAATAAGAATAGATACTATCCAGGTTGAACCCCTTTCCCCTCATAGCTATTACTAAATTTTCTTTCACGCTTAGTGATGGGAATATATGTCTACCTTGAGGCACCAGCCCCAAACCCATACGAGCAATCTTGTATGATTCAAGCCGCGTTATGTCCTTTCCGTCGAAGCGGATTGTTCCACTCCTGGCTGGTGTCAGTCCCATGATGGAGCGAACCGTGGTCGTCTTCCCCATGCCATTGCGTCCCAGCAATGCCACTACCTGCCCCTCCTCCACTTTCAATGAAACGCCTCTGAGGACCTGGCTTGCACCGTAATATGTGTCTATATTAACAACTTCAAGCAAATTTCACTCCTGCTCCAAAATAAATTTCAGCAACATCCTTGTTCTTTTGTATCTCTTCTGCCTGTTTTTCTTTATTGACAATTAACCTTTCCCG
>CAYGVP010000001.1:0-28025 GCA_964353385.1 uncultured Dehalococcoidaceae bacterium | reverse complement strand
GCCAGATGATGTAGAAAACCCTCGGCCTCTTGGCTTCGGATAATGCGCTCGTCTTATCCTTTATGGCGTTTATTCGCTTTTGCATATCGGCTACCAGGCTGGCGGCTTCATCGTACTGCCCTGTGATTTGTCCCACCAGCGTAATAGAGCCCATAACTTCATCGATTGTTTTGGGATTCAAACCGACGACCGTAATCCCTTGAGCCTCCAGTTGGGGTATTAGAGATGTCTTGTGGTTCTCGGTCGCCAGCACTAGGTCCGGTTCTTTAACTACTATTTCCTCGAGGTTAGGCGTATTGTAATCGCCGATGCTCGGCTTTGTAGTTGCTTCGGGCGGGTAGTTGCAGTAAGTCGTTACGCCGACAATGCGGTCGCCCAGCCCCAGTGCGAATAGTATTTCCGTATTGCTTGGCGCCAGCGATATTATTCTCTGCGGGTGAGTGTTATTTATCGTTACTGTTCTTCCCAGTTGGTCGGTAATGGTTAAAGCTGTCGCCGTCGGAGCTGTTGAGCAGGCTGTCAATGCCCCTGCCAGCAGGGCAGCCCCTAATAAAATAAAGCCGCTTTTCTTTAAGGCGTTTTTCACCTGGCCTCCTCTAAAAAATAAACCCCTCGCCTGCAATAAGCCGAGGGGATGATAATAACCTAATAAAAATTCCTACCACTTCCCCGCGAAGTACTGTAGGCTTTCCAGGGGTCGGCGTTCTGGCTTATGGTTTTTTCTCTGGCTAACCAATCACAGCGGCGCGGCCGCGTCGGCTTCTCACCGACTTGCTTTCCAGTTGGTCTCCAACTCGCGTTAGAGAACCCCTGTTACCATATTCAATTGTCCTATCAATATACAGTATCTAAAACAAAAAATCAAGCCTCGCTTTTTATCCACGATGTCATTGCGAGGAGTCCTTCTTCAGAAGGACGACGTGGCAATCTCTATCTCCGTCTTGCATTGTTTACTGGCTCATTAACACTATTTATCGGGTCGGGGAGAAATCCGGTAAGAGGGGGTTCAGCCTGAAGGTTCATCCTGGTTCCACTGAGTCACCACGAAGTGAAGGTTCACCCTGAAGGGCAAGAGGGTGAGGCTAAAAGTTAAATAAAAAGGTAGGGTTTGACATAACCATGAAATAACTTTACATAAATAGAAAAACGACTACAAAGCTAATCAGCTGTAAGTCGTTTCTTGAAAAAATATATCGTGGTATTGTGGACGGCTGTCATATCAAGAAGGTGCGGGGATTTCTCTCCGGTAGCGCCTTAGCTTAGCTTTTATCCTCGCTATAAACGGTTTTATCCCAAATGGCTTGCGTATAAGATCATCGGCGCCGTGCGCGAAGACTGTCTTTAGCGTCTCCAGTTCGTTATCCGCGGTGATAACAATGATAGGTACGTTGGAACGTTCTCTAATGATATCCAGGATTCTCAAACTATCGATATCCGGCAAATAGGTATCCATGATGACCATATCTGGATTGATTGTATCCAGCATGGCCAATGCTTCATCGTAATCAACAGAGATAACGGTATCGAAGCCCTCTAGTTCAAGCGTGCGATTAAGTAACATCAACATATCCTGGTTATTGTCTATTACCAGGATACGCTGGCGTTCTTTAACATCGGGTAGAGTCGCATTTCCAGTCGCCAATTCTTATATCACCTGTTTAATTCTGTGAGCATCTAGAAAGGTCAACTCTCCATATAGGGACGAGTATCAATTTACCTCTGGCATCATAAACGCTTTTAATGAGACCTGTTTCACGGGGTATTGTGACATCGAACGGCATAGGCATATCCTTGAGCATTTTTAAGTCCACTAACGGTGTGTTGTGAATGTGCGAGTTTTGGAATGACCTCATATCTTCAAGATGCCGCTGAAAGGATTTAATGTTATCCCATACCAGAATCATCTTTGATACCCCCCGTCTATCTAACAATACTCAAATAGACTCACAAAGTTATCAAAAACATCTCACAATACCTCACAAAAACATCACAAGGGTATCAATTAGACAGGATTGACGTTAAGATAAAAAGATGGTGAGATATTGCCCGTCCGTCTTAAGAAGGGAGAAATTACCTCTGGGCAACTTCACAGTACAGTAATGGTGTCCCATCAGTGCTGGACCAGTTGCTTTGAGCGATGTTGCAGATATAGTAGCCGCTCCTGAGTTTAACGGTATATATACTCGCGGCGTTTTGCTCGATATATAATGACACCACGCTGTTTTCCAGCGTCAGGAGAGTATAGTCGTTAATATCTGAAATATTGTCGCTATTAATATCCATCAGATTGTTTAAAGAATCCCGGACCTCTATGGATAGCGTCAGATTGCGGTAGACCTTGATGAGAGAGTCGACATTAGCCAGAGAAATAGTAGCGATGATATCGCCGGTATAACCTGATGTTTGAGTATTAATATCGAAGAGGGTACCGGAACCGGTGGAATTTTTCTGCAACCCGTGAGCGGTCCATGAAGGTATACTTGATGTGTTGGCCGTAACTAAGGCGAAATCATAGTCTGCTATTCCTGCATTAATCGTAGCCGTAGCGTTAGTGTACCCGGAGGCGAACAACCCGACGGTGGCAGCCATTGTCAGCAGTAGTGCGCCGACTAGGTACATTGCTTTGTTGCCTTTTACTGTTTTGAATACCAGATTATCGTCATCCATCAGGATAGCAAAAGCTTCCGCGGCGGAGCCGATTTTCTCGCCGTTCAATACGGCGACGGCTTTTTCCGCGATGCCAAACTCCGATTGATATAACCCCCGTGCTTCCGCGATGGAACGCCCGGCTATATTTGCTTCTTCACGGTTGTTTTTAAATTTAATTTCTATCATGTGTTTTTCAGTTCTAGCCGAGGGTAAAGTTATACTCTTGTGTTAATTTGTCCCTATTAAGAATAGTTACACCTCAAGTAAATAGAACCCTCCATCTACCCTATTGTTAATTTATATAGTGGATATCACGCAGGTATCACAAAAAGGACATAATCTAACACATTAAAATCAATTATATCTAAATGGGTATGCCGGTAGCCTTTGGATGGCAAATATGTAGGGAGTTTTTGACAGGTAAAATACGCGGAAACAGCGGCATTACATAGCGGAAATAAAGAGAGGTCTTCCGTTTTCATGAAGACCTTGGGGGGGGTCTAATGATTCAGGGGGGATGACGGGCACCGGTTTAAGGCAGTTTTGACATGATATATCCGATACCCGGGCGGGTCTGGATATAGTCAGGTTTCTTGGCATCATCGCCCAGTTTTTTCCTCAATCTGGCGATATTTACCTGGAGCAGGTGTGCCGCGCCAACATATTCCTCACCCCAGACCTTGTTCAATAGCTGGTCCGGCGTGACCACGCGCCCGGCGTTAAGCGAGATGTAAGACAGCATCTTATATTCGGTTGAGGTTAATTTTAATTCCTGGTTATTAACTAAAACCCGCCGTGATGTAAAATCGATTACCATATCCTTGTAGCGAAAAACAGCTTCTTGAGTTATTTCTTGGCTGCTAACACGCCGCAGAACCGCCCGGACGCGGGCAGCCAGTTCACTGGCGGAAAAAGGTTTGGTAACGTAATCATCGGCGCCTATATTTAAGCCCTCCACCTTTTCTTTATCTTCGCCTCTGGCGGTAACCATAATAATCGGGACTTGGGAGAACTCTCTAATACGTCGGCATACTACATATCCATCCATGTCCGGCATCATAATATCAAGCAGCACGAGCGCAGGGGTTTCTTTTTCAAATGTTTTTAAGGCAGCTTCGCCGCAGTTAGCCGTGGTAGCTTCAAAACCTTCCAGCTCCAGCATACGCTTCATCATGCGCAACATGCGGATGTCATCATCCACTACCAGTATTAGAGCTTTCTTTTTTGGCATATAAACCCTCTGTTTTTGCTCTGTTCTACCTTCCAATCAAACATTATAAACCAATTTGGCATGTTTTAAAATATATGCAAGACGATATTTTAACACTTTTTACGAAGTTAATGGAAGTGTAAATTTAATACTGGTTCCTTTCCCTAAGATACTCTCTGCCCATATTCGACCGCCATGAGCTTCAATCAGCCGCTGGCAAATATATAATTCTAGATTCATGCCGTTATCTCTCGGTGAGGTTGTTTTACCCATTCTACACATAAGTTCGGGAATACTGCAAAACTCGCTGTCAGGTATGCCCGGGTCGCCGCTGATAACGCCTATCTCTAGTTCTTTATCATCAGCGGTCGCTGATATTAAAATTTCTGTCCCTTGAGGTGATAGTCTGGCAGCATTATCGATTAGATTATCCAGCGCTTGCTGGATACGTTTTGGGTCGATGTTTACTCTGGGCAAATTATGGTTCAGCGCTGTTAAGATTTCATGATGGTTGGTTCTGGTTTCGGCTTCTTTAACAGTTGCTTTGATAAGGATTTCCATATCAACTGGGGTTTTTTCCAGGTTGAGCCTTCCTTCCTCCAGATGTGACGTGTCCATAAGGTCATCAACGAGCCGGGTCATCCTGTCCGTGGCATTATCTATAGATTGAATATATTCCTTGGTTTCTTCAGCCGTAAGCTTGGGTAAATAGTCGAGTAACATCGTTGAGTAGCCCTTGATCGCCGCCAGCGGGGCACGTAACTCATGGGAGACTGCTGATAGAAGTTTGTTATTTATTTTGTTCATTTCCTTGTGTCTGATTACTTCCATAATTCATGCCTCCCTCAATAAAATAATAAACCCCGAAGTATCCAAGAATAATTAGTGATGTGCTATCTGTCTACCGAGCATCTCGGATAGTTCTTCGGTATCACTGCTCCTGGTCATAGCCTGTTCGCAGGTTATTATCCCTCTTTTACAGAGATCGGCCAGCGATTGGTTCAGGGTTTGCATGCCATACTGTGTTCCCGTTTGTATAGTGTTCATCATCTGGTACGTTTTCCCTTCGCGTATGAGATTCTTGATGGCAGGTAATGCCAGCATTACTTCAACGGCAGGCAAACGTCCTGAATTATCGGCGCGAGGTACTAATAGCTGGTAAATAACTCCTTCGAGTACGATGGATAACTGAATGCGCACCTGCTGTTGCTGGTGCGGCGGAAAAACATCTATGAAACGGTCAATCGCCTCCGCCGCGCCCAGTGTATGAAGCGTTGTCAATACCAGGTGTCCGGTCTCCGCCGCGGTAAGTACGGTCGCCATTGTCTCAAGGTCTCGCATTTCTCCTACCATTATGACATCGGGGTCTTGACGCATGGCGTGTTTTAAAGCATTGGCGAAAGACCGGGTATCTCGGCCAATTTCTCGCTGGGAAATGATGCACTTGATATCATGATGCAAGTATTCTATCGGGTCTGTGATAGTGATAATCTTGCGACTGACAGTATGGTTGAGGTAGTTTATCATAGCGGCGAGGGTCGTCGACTTACCGCAGCCGGTAGGCCCGGTTACTATTACCAGGCCATTACTCTTTAAGGCAAGTGTTTTGCATGTTTCTGGCAGTCCCAGGTCTTCTATGGTCGGTAATTCCACTCTGATCGGACGGCAGGTCAGACTTATCGTTCCTTCCTGCTGGGAGATATTGATACGGAAGCGGCCGACGTCTTGAGCCTGATAAGCGAAATCCGCTTCTAGTTCTCTGGCGTATGTTTCTCTTTGCGTCTCGGTAGTTACTTCATTGAAGATGATATCCATATCCTTCGGTGTGATTATGGTTGAATCTTTCTGTAATATGAGTTCTCCATTAATGCGCAAAACGGGATAATTGCCAACCTTCAAATGCAGGTCAGAAGCGTTCCGTTTTGTAGCCAGCTTTAACAGGTCGTTGATGTGCATCTGGTTATCTCCTTATTCAGGTAGCGGTAATTGTGCTTGGATTTCGAATGTAATAATATACACTTGAAGCAAAGAAGGCTCCTCGGTTTCTTCTGTCCCGGGAACTGCAATATATGTTTCATCCAGGTCTGTAATACGAACTTGGGTAAATACGCCCTCGGCCTCCAATGCCTTCGCATATTCGATTACCGTAAAAACGCTATCTGTTTCTCCCTTAATTACAATAACATCTTTTTTGATTTCTATTGATGTAAATGAGGTGTTTAGCGGCATGTCCCGGGTGACCTTCTGTAATCCCGTATCGAAATTGCCCCTGACGCTGAAAATATTCTTATTGGTGGTTTCTAGAGATTCAGCCATTGCATTAGTCTCGCTGATTTTTCCCTGGGTCAACATGGTTTCTGCGTTTACCAGGGTTGCCAGATTAAGTTCGCGGTAAATGTTATCCAAAGCTGCTTCCAGCGAGCTGTTTTCTACAGCTATTTGACTCTTGGCCTGATAAAGCGGGAATAGACATGCGATAACCGCTATAAGAAGAGATGTCAATAACCAGTTCTTTATTGGGATAGGTTTGGCTTTAGGCTTACGGTATTTCCCCTCTAAGATATTTACATCAATATCAAAAAAGCGTGACACACTACCGTGGTCAAGTGACTTTAACGGTGTTCTTTTGGTAGCCAGCCCGATATTGGTGGCATAAGAAGCGATTGGTAATCTATCAGGAAATTCTACCGGTGGAATCAGTGGTTCGATCGGGTATTCAATTTCAGATTGAAGCATCTGGCTGGTTCTTGTATCGGCTGCCAGTTCTCCGGCAAGCAATAAAGGAAGCGACCCATTCAGTTGTATATCAGGGTGATTGCTTTGGTAAAAGGCGGCCGTTTTCGTTAATTCGTCCGCCAGGCGGTGGATATTATCTTCTATCGTAGCTCCGTCACTCCTCGGGCTTATCGTGTGTATTACTGTCGGTAAACCCTGTGTGATGAAGACAATATCAAAACAATCGGGCTCCATATTGACAACGATTGCATCGTTCTGGTGAGCTGCCCGCGCTAGAGCCAGCGGCCGCACGTCCATGAGGTAAGGCTCCACATTTGCTATTTTTAAAGTCTGAACAGTGGCATCGACCAGATTACGCGGCACGCCGATGATAAAATATTCCTGCTCCTCACCCTTGCTATGTATCGGTTTCCACGAGATATAGAGTTCTTCTAAAGGCAAAGATATCTCTTTTTTCGCGGCACGTAAGAGAGCTTCCTCAAGTAACGCGGGTTTTATACGTGGCAGGCTGATAAACCGGTAGGTAAAGGATAACCCCGCGACGCTCACAATAACGTTGTTTTTCCGTATCCCGGTCGACTTGAATAATGAATTTATCGCCTCTCCAACAGCTTCGGGCTGCGTAATCAGGCCGTCATGCACCAGGCCTTCAGCGAGGTCGGCTGTTGCCCATGTTCCTACCCGGCGACCTTTCATCGATAGTAATTTGATGTTATGGCTGCTTATATTTAGTGCGACATACATATTTTTATTTCAGCCTTTCCCATCAACCAATAACAGGTAGAGTGTAAATGGCTAGTCTGATATTAGCGCTTATTGGTCCTTCGCCCGGGCTTTCAGATAGGAAAGAGCCGGGTGCTTTTTCGACCTTCGAATACTCAAGGACAAGCGTTTCAGGTTCGCCGTTTTCCAGGCGCTTTAAAAACTCGGCCATTTGCGTAAAGTTTCCGGTAATCGCTATGTCAATGCGAAAAACCGAGTAGTCCTGATTTGAAATATGCTCGATTACCCAGGGTTGCGTTGATAGCGGTATCGCCTTGACCCCGGTCTCGTTTCCCAATCTAAGAATGCCGTTGACGATTCGGGTAATATTCGTATCTATCTTCAAAGTGTCTTTTATTGCCCACAGGCTATCTTCAGCGTCAGCCAGTTGCTGCTCGAGGTCAGCAGGCGGTAGGGGAATTAAAGACAGCGTCGCCGTATCTTCAGAAATCTGAGCCTTCAGGTTTTCTTTCTGGTTCCGCTGCTTCAGGTAATCCATGCCGAAAATATAATAGACCACCAGCAGCGCTAATATTAATATGATGATGAGTGCTCCGCGTTTTTTCATAAATCTCTCTTAAACAAGTTTTTTCCTCGCATCTCTTATTGCACCTGCCAGGCAGTTATATATGTTGAAGTATTATCAGTAACTACACTGGCTTGAATAGCGGTATCGCCGGCGGTGACTCTAATTCGATAAGCATTAAAGGCGCTAATGGTATTAACACCAATAGTAACCAGCTTTCCCCTTGATGATGGGATGTCATAAGCGATTGCGACGATTCCTTCCGAGATAGCGACGATATCCGGAAAATATCCGTTGCTGGTGTCGTATTCAAAGGTATCGGTTATCGTACCGGGAATGGTGCCGTTTGGTTCTATCGGCAGGGTTATCAGGTATCCGTCATTCTGGGGACCGTCATAGGCTATAGCAAAAGTATTCCCTACGATATGGATTATTTGAGGCTCCTGCCCGTTGGCGGGGTCGAATTCGAAGCTGCTGATAACGCTGTTGGATATATCACCGACACCAGAAATTGTCATCGTTTTGATAAAACCGTCGGAACTCGAGCCTGTATACACTATGGCATAGGTGTTCCCGGAAATATTCATGATATAGGGGTAAGCTCCGTCGCTGGTATCGAATTCCAGAGTGTCGATAACGCTATTGCCTATATCGCCATTAGCAGCAATGGTCACTGTCTTCAGGAAGCCGTCGTTGCTTACGCCCCGATATGCAATCGCAAAATATGTCGGGGATATGTAGATGATATCCGGTTCGTAGCAATTGCTGGGGTCAAACTCCAATGTGTCGATGGCGGCATTGCTTATATCGCCATTGGCGGCTATCGTTACCGTCTTAAGAAAGCCGTCGCTAGCTGGTCCCCTATAAGCGATAGCGTAATATATGCCGGATACAAAGGTAATATCCGGTTCGTAGCAGTCGCTGGTATCAAACTCAAGAGTGTCGATAACGCTGTTGCCTATGTCGCCATTGGAGGCAATAGATACCGTCTTGATAAAGCCGTCGTTGCTCGGCCCTCTGTAAGCAATAGCGTAAATATTGTTAGATACGAAAATAATATTGGGATTATAACAATCGCTCGTATCGAACTCCAGCGTATCGATAGCGCTGTTGGTGATGCTTCCATCCAGGGCTATTTCCACTGTCTTGACGAATCCATCGTTAGCTGGTCCATTATAAGCTATAGCGTAAATATTGCCGGAGACATGTATCATATCAGGCGTATTGCAGTATGCCCCATCAAAATCGAATCTGTCTATAACGGTTTTATTGATGCTCCCTATATCCCCGCCGCCGCTTGCGTTAGAGGTTATTGTAACGGAAGTTGTTACACCATTGACTGTCTCCGGTAATTGATAGGTAATCTGGTCACCGGGATTGGGTATCAGGTCTCCCAGCTCGTCATAAAAGAGACTCCAGATGGCGTGCTCCACTCCTGCATCGCAAGCGTTCCGGTAGTCTATAGCTTCGCCATATGTCCTGGACCCGATGATACTGCTGCCGGCATGCCCCAGGAATGGCGCAATTAGCAGTGTGCCTATGGTAAGCGCCATGATGGCTAAAGGCAGGGCTTGCCCCTTTTCGCCGTTCATTTTTCCACCTCAATCGGCCTTAAATTAATCATATATGTTCCGTTCTCGCTCACATTATTCCTCCCGGGAGGGGCAGAAATCAGACTCATTGTCGCCAGGCGGTTGTTTACTGAAAAATCAGCGCGGCTTATATTGCGTGCCAGGATTATCTGCTGACCAGCGGCAGTACGTTGTAAATTGGAACCGACCAGCGTGTAGGTGACCGTGGAATTATCGGTCAGCGTCAGCACGAGTTGGCTGCCCCCGACGGCTGCTTTCGCTTCTTGCCCGTCCTTGCTAAACCAGTAGGCAGCGTTTTGCAGCTCATGCAAAGCGGTGAACTCGTCATTGCCGTATTCAGAAACGGTAATAATGTGGTAGATAGCCGTACCTAAAAAAGCGACGATTATGCCGGTTATAGCTACGGCTGTAATCAGTTCTACCATAGTTGCGCCCGCTTGGCTTTTCATCTTTTCACCTTGTAATTGGAAACCGCAAGGATATTTGCGCTATCCTTCTGGACGGTTACCGTTATCTTCTGTATGTTTGTATCGGTACTGGGTACGTCAAGCACATCGACCGATACACTGTAGGTAGCCGGGGCAGCTAATACAGGATAAGTTACGGCGCCGGGGATAAAGGCGTAATTTTTCGTGTATTCCATCTGTGTCTGCGCCAGACTCTGCGCTATGGTTTCCCGGTTGAGTTCGTTTACCGTAAGCGAACCTGCCGAAAGGGATACTATAAAAGCCACCACTGAAGTTCCCAGAATCGCGACGGCCACCAGTGTTTCCACCAGGCCGATGCCTTGCTGGCTATTCAATTGAGTTCGAGGCCGTGTTGCTTTCGTCATCTCTTTTTTTACCTTTATCATTAATGCATGGATTTTAAAATGGAATAGAGCGGCGTTATCATGGAAAGGGCGATAAAAATCACCAGCCCTCCGATGGCCAGAGTCAATACCGGCTCTATCATCGATATCAGCGAGTCGATTTTTCGGTCGACCTCCTGTTCATAAAAGTCCGCCAGGGTGCCGAGCGTGGTATCCATCGCTCCGGTCTTCTCGCCGACCACTGTCATTTCAACCAGTAGGGGAGGAAAGATAGTGTTTTCGGACATCGGTTGGGATAGCCCCTCGCCCTGCACCAATCTGTCTCTGACATTTTTAAATGCATTACGTAATACCTGGTTACGGTTTGTCTGGATGACGATGTCGATAATCTGGGGCAACCGCAGTCCTGCCTGCAAGAGCATCGAAGCTGTCTGGCAGAATAACCCCATACTGCGTTCGATGATAATTTTGCCTATTATAGGTATTTTTAAAAATAGTCTGTCTCTGGACAGCTTCACGGATTGCAGCCTTAAGAGACCTATTATTGACAATATGATGGCGACCAGTCCGCCGAGTAACGGAAGGCTGTTAAAGCTAAAGAAATTGGCAGTATTGACCAGCGTGCTGGTCATCCATGGCAACTGAACATTAAGAGAATTGAAAAGAGCTGTTAGAGGTGGCAGGGCTACTGTAATCAGCAGAAAAGCCACGCCGATAGCCATAAGTAAAACAAATATAGGATACATCATGGCGCGTTTTATTTTCTGGTTCGCGTAGGCACGTTTTTCAAGGTATTTGGCTCCCTGTCTTAAGCCGGCCTCCAGCGTGCCGGCCTGTTCGCTGGCTTTGATTACCTGGCAATACGTATTGGGAAATGCCTGGGGATATTTGGTTAAACCTTGAGATAGCGAGTTGCCGGCCTGAATTTCCTCGATTAACCCGCTGAAAATTTTTTTCGTCGCTTTCTTTATTAGCTGTCCGCTAAGCAGCTTTAGTGCGGATAACAGGGGAATACCCGCCTGGATTAGCGTGGCAAGTTGATTTGATATATCAATTACGTCCCGCATCTTGACGCCGGCAAATGTCGGTAACAGCTTACTAACATCTAGTCCTCCCGGCGTTACTTCTTTCAGGCTGATGACATTCCGGAACCCGGCATGGTATAGAGCAGCCTCGGCCATGTTCTCCGAGGCAACATCAATCTTTCCTTCGATTATCTTTTTATCCGCAGAATAAGCTCGATATTTATAAGTCATCTTACCCTCGTCAGCTAACTGAAAATACGCTGCGCATTACCTCGCTGATTGATGTCACCCCGTCCTTAACTTTTTTCATGCCGTCCTGTTTCATCGTTACCATACCCTCGGCGATGGCTTGCGCTCTTATTTCGCTGGCTCCGGCGTTGCTCCGCAGCAGCTTCCTGATAGGCTCGCTCATAGTTAGGAATTCAAAAATCCCCGTCCGCCCGCGGTAGCCGGTATCGGCGCATAAATTGCATCCTGTGCCGTGATAGAACGTAGTAGCTTCATTCCCCATTTCCTTGTTAAAAACCTCCAGCTCTTCATCGGTCGGACGGTAAGTCGAGCGGCAATTGGTACATATGCGGCGTACCATTCGCTGCGAAACCATACCGATAAGCGTAGTTGAGATGGAAGAAGCTTCCGCTTCGAGGTCCATCATCCGGAAAAGCACACCGACAGCATCGTTGGCATGTATTGAGGACAGCACCAGATGCCCTGTAAGAGAAGCCTGGATAGCGGTGCTAACGGTATCCTTGTCTCTTATCTCTCCTACGAGTATCACATCCGGGTCGTGCCGCATGATTGCCCGCAGACCGTTGGCAAAAGTCAGACCTGCCTTAGTGTTCACCTGTGCCTGGTTAATATCCATAAAACTATATTCTATCGGGTCTTCAATCGTCATAATATTACGTTCGTTTCTATCCAGCTCATTGATAGAGGCGTATAGGGTAGTTGTTTTCCCGGAACCGGTTGGCCCTCCGGCTAGTATCATGCCAATCGGACTCTTCAGCATCGCCCGATACTTCTTCAGGACATCGGGTTGAAAACCAAGTTCGGTTAGCGTAAAAAGCGCCAGCGATTTATCCAGTATCCGCAATGTCACCCTCTCCCCATAAGGCGTCTCCAAGGTTGCTGTGCGGATATCAATCTCGTTGCCCCCTATCATAATGGCAAATTGACCGTCCTGCGGACGTCTCTGCTCTGAAATATCCATCTCCGCAAGAATTTTTACCCGTGATACCAGCGGAGAATGGATATTAAGGGGAAAGGAATACATATCATGCAGGATGCCGTCAATCCGGTACCTTATCCTTAGCCTGTCTTCTTGTGGTTCGATGTGCACATCGGACGCCCGGTCCTTAACGGCTTGCGCTACCAGCAGGTTGAGTGTCTCGGCAATTGGCGTGCTTGCAGTGATAGTAGTTGTCTCTTCTTTTTTCTCTTCCGGCGCTGGCGCGAACTGGCTTACCTGTTTTTCGATGGCGCCGCTTGAACGGTAATGAATATTTATCGCCCTTTCTATATCGGAACGTACGCCGAGCGCTACCTCTACTCTCATCTTGGCCTGGACCTTAATATCCTCAAGAGTACGGATGTCCTCGGGGTCGGCCATGACCACCATTAAAGAGTCATTTACAATATCCAGAGGAATAAGGGCATGTTTACGGGCCATTTCTTCCGGGATAAGCCGCAGCGCCTGTGGTTGCACAGTATGTCTCCTAAGGTCGATAAGCGGCAGCTTCAATTGAATACTAAGCACAACAGCCAGTTCCTCGGCTTTAACTAGGCCCTGTTTCAGTAATATATCGCTTAGTTTGCCGCCCTTTTGCCGCTGTATTGCCAGGGCGCTTTCTAGCTGTTCTGGCGTGATAAGCTTCTCCTCGATAAGCATATCACCAAGGGTCTTTTTAGAGGTCTTGTCCGCTAACATGCCTTTTCCTTATCCGGCTACTTTCTCCCGGGGCGTTACGCCGGACTTCTTTTTAGCTAATAATTTACCCACACGATTTACTATGTCCGCCGGAGCAGAAGGCTTAGTTAGATAATCATCTGCCCCCACCTTGATGCCGGTATCCTTATCTATTTCCTGCGCCTTGGCAGAGAACATCAGGATGGGCAGATTTGCTGTAGAGGGTTCGGCCCTTAACCGGTAGCAGATTTCAAATCCGTCCATCCCCGGCAGCATAACATCCAGGATAATAAGGTCGGGCGCTTCTCCGAGCGCTTTTCTTATCCCTTCTAAGCCGTTAGAGGCCGTGATTATCTGGTACCCCTCCTGCTTTAGCGAGTAATCTACCAGTCTTTGCGTTGCCGGATCGTCTTCGATTATTAGAATTTTCTTTCCCATGTTTTTCTCCTCCTTTGTTGTTAAAGGGCAGGGTAAAGCTGAAAGTACTCCCCTCGCCGTATTTGCTTTCTGCCCAGATTTGCCCTCTGTGTGCATCAATAATTTGCTTGGATATATAAAGTCCCAACCCCGTACCGCCTTTTACCGTTTCCCCCTCGGCGCGGTAAAATCTCTCGAAAAGATGGGGCATAGCCTCTTTCTTTATTCCAGTGCCGTTGTCTATAACCTGGAACAATAACTCGCTATTTTGCTCCGTCACCTTGATATTAACGCTCCCGCCGTGGTCGCTGAATTTAATTGCGTTACCAACCAGGTTAAGGATTACCTGCCGCACTCTTTCATTATCAGCTTCCATTTCAGGCAATTGCTTCGGCAGGTTTTCACTTAGAGTAATATTCTTCTCGCGGGCGAGACCATGTAATGTCTTCATGCAGTCAATGATGATATCGCGCATTGATACGTTCTTCTTGTAAATTTGAAATCGCCCGGATTCCAGCCGCGACATATCCAGCAGACTGTTGATTAGATTACCCAGATGGGAAATCTCTGTATCGATAATCTGGAGAAATTCCTGCTGGGTGGCGGAGTCGGGCACCTTGCCGGTCATAATCAATTTAGTAAAGCCGCTGATGGATTGCAGCGGCGTGCGCAGTTCGTGGGATACGTTAGACAGAAACTCGGTTTTCATCTGGTCGATTTTTCGCAGCTTTTCCTCCGCCTCTTTACGCGCGGTAATATCTCTGATAATTGCCGTGGCAATATAGGTATCGCCGGCTTTTCTGGTTGATATTGATAATTCAATGGGTACTTGGGTACCATTTTTTCTAATAGCGATGGTTTCTGTTATTTTCTCCGATACCGCGCTCGAGCCTGTTTTATGGAGATGACCGAAGCCTTCGACCATCCCTTTTCCGTATGTTTCGGAGACTATTTTTAACACTGATTGCCCCATCATCTCTTTTTCTGTATATCCAAAGATTTTCTCTGCCCCATGGTTCCAAATGGTGACTCTCATCTTTGGGTCCGCGGAGATAATGGCATCGATAGAGGTATTGATAAGCTCTCGGTACTTTTCCTCGCTTTGTTTCAGGTCTTCCTCCATTTTCTTACGTTCGGTTATATCAGTAGTTACCGAGAGCATACACGGCCGGTCGCCTATATTAATGATTTCCGCGGAAAAAAGCTGTATACTTTTCTCTCCAGATTTCATACGGAAATGGCATTCTCTGTTACGGACTACTCCCTCCTGCTTTAGTATCTTTATTACTTCGGCGCGTTCTTCCGGATTAGCCCAGGTATTAAGCTCGCTCGCCTTTTTGCCGATAATTTCTTCACGGGTATAGCCGGAAAAACGCAAAAACGTGTCGTTGGCTTCAATAATAACTTCGTCATCTATATCGGAAATGACGATTGACTCCGGGCTGTTGAGGAAAGCCTTAGAGAACTTTTCCTCTGATTCTTGTAAAGCCTTCTCCGCCCGCTTCCGCTCGGTTATATCGGTAACGATTGTCTGAACCCCGAAGATATCACCGTTCGATTTCATCAAGTTAGACTTAAGCTCGAATATTCCGGCTGGCCCGTTGTCAATTTTCCATGATATTTCCAGCGGTGGATTTTTCTTACCCTGTAAAAGAGACGCGAACATCTTTATGTAGGTAGGAAGGTCTTTGATATTTATATTCGGGATATCCTGAAAGTGTTTCCCCGCAACTTCCTCTTGGGGCAACCCAATCATGCTTAAGAAAGTCATGTTACATGACGTGATTACTCCCTGGAGATTTGTTATGATAATCCCTTCATGGGATAGTTCAACGATATTGCGGTATTTTTCCTCGCTTGTCCGCAGGGCTTCTTCCATTGCCTTGCGTTTTGTAATGTTGTGCATGGAAACCAGGCATGCCGGCCTGCCTTCCCAGGAGATATTCACAACATTCATTTCGGCAATGTTTTTCTTACCATCGGTTCGGTAAATTTCAATCTCTGATGTCTTTCCGCCTACCAGCGGATACTGGAACGACTGGTTCAATAGTTCTTTTTGCTTCTGCCCGAAAAGAGATTCGACTGCAGGATTGGTAAAAAGTATACTGCCATTTTCGCCAACTACAACTGTTGCATCGGTGCTATTCTCCAGGATTTTAAATAAATTGACTTGCAGCTTGGAAATTTCCTGTGAGTTCTGTTCCAGTTCGTGCTGTAACCGTGCTCGCTCGATGGAATAATAGATAGGCCGTTCCAGTTGAGCGTCGTCCAGTCGCCCTTTCACCAGATAGTCCTGCGCCCCGGATTGCACCGCCTTGATGCCAGTTTCTTCGTCATCAAAACCGCTTAACACCACCAGTGGTACGTGCGGCACCGCCAGAAGAATTTTCGTAACTGTATCGAGTCCGTGGCTGTCCGGTAATCCCAGGTCGGAGACAATCAGGTCCGGCTCATTTATTTCCGCCTGTTTCAGCCCGTCCTCAAGCTTACGCGCTATTGTGACCTGGAATCTGGTACTAATAGATTTCTCCAGTTTCCTCTTAATCAACTCAGCATCGTCGATGCTATCTTCTATTAATAGGACGGATATTCTTTTATTTTCCATGCTGCTCACCTTCATCGGTACTAATAAAATTTAATTACTCGGGTAATCAATGGTGGTTGTCCGGCGGCGGCTCGTTTATCAGCAGCCAGTAGAGCCCGATATTCCGTACTGCATCAACGAATTCGTTAAAATTAATCGGCTTACGAACGTAACTATTGGCTCCGTACTTGTAGCCGCTGATCAAGTCCTGCTCCTCTCTTGAAGAGGTCAGGATTACTGTAGGCACCAGCTTGGTGTGCTCTTCGGCACGCAGGCATTCCAGCACTTGCAGGCCATCCATCTTGGGCAATTTCAAATCCAGGAGAATCAGCCGCGGTATATCTTTAATATTTCTCTCGGCGTAGATACCCCGGCAAAAAAGATAGTCCAGAGCCTCGACGCCGTCGCGGGCAACCACCAGGTTATTGGCGATGTTGTTTTTGCCGAATGCCCGCTTTGTCAGTTCGATGTCGTCCGGGTTGTCCTCCACGAGTAAAATTGTTTCATTCATTGCTGTAGTCATCTTCATACTCCTTAATTTAGAGAAAAATAGAAAATAGCTCCCTCTCCTACCGCTCCTTCCGCGCGGATGCTGCCGCCGTGCCGATTAATAATCCGCTGCACCGTGGCTAAACCGATACCGGTGCCGGGAAATTCAGCCGCATCGTGAAGGCGCTGGAAGGCGCCAAAAAGTTTATCTTTGAAAGCCATATCGAATCCGGCGCCGTTATCCTTAATAAAAAAGGTTTTTCTTTCACCTTCGGTAATACTGCCGAACTCTACAAGGGCTTGTTTTGTATTTTTTGTAAACTTAAAGGCGTTGCCGAATAGGTTTTCCACCAGGACTCTCAACATCTGCGGGTCGCCGTTAGCTTTCAGGTCGCTGCCTATGATGAACTTAACGTTGCGCTCCGGATTTGTTTCCTGGAGCCTGGCGGCAATCTCATTCGCGAGCGAACTTAAATCCACTTTCTCATGGTGCATTTCCCATCTTGTCAGGCGGGATAGCTTAAGCAGACCGTCAATCAGTTCGCCCATTTTCTGGCTGGCACTGCGTAAGCGGTGTAAATAGTCCTGGCCTTTTTCATCAAGTCTATCCAAATAGTCTTCCAGCAACGCTTGGCTGAAGCCGTCAATGCTCCTCAAAGGCGACCGCAGGTCGTGGGAAACAGAGTAACTGAAACTCTCCAGTTCTTTGTTGGTAGCCTGTAGTTTGGCGCCGGATGATTCCAGTTCGGCCATGGCCTGTTGCAGTTTTTGCTCTCCTTGCTTCCGCTTGGTAATGTCATTGACGATAGTCAATTGACAGGGCTCACCGCCGAGGTTGATAATATCGGAGGAAAACAATAGTGTACGTGTTTCGCCTGATTTGTCCCTGCATTCAAGTTCGATATTCTCAGCGTGGCCTTGTTCTTTTACTATTTTCATAAACTGTTCCCGCTGGCTTTGACCTATTAAGAGATTTAATTCCTCCCTTTTACGGCCGATTACTTCTTCGCGGGTGTACCCGTTATTGCGGCAGAAACTTTCATTAACGTCGATGAATATGCCGTCTTTCATTCTGACTATAGTGACCTGTTCAGGTATGGCATGGAAAGCCTTAGAAAACTTTTCCTCCGATTCTCTTATTACCCGTTCCATTGCCTTGCGTTCGGTGATATCGGTATCTACGCCTCTGTATCCGAGGAGATTTCCATCCTTATCAATTATGGGGACCCCACTTGTCAAAAAGTCGACTGTTTTACCGTTTTTGTGTATGTTACGGTTGATGAATCCATTGAACGGCTGTTTTTGGGCAAATACTTCAAGCGCTGCTTTCTTTAATTCCTCCCGCTCTTCAGGAAGGAAAAAGGAATAAAAGTATTTCTCAAGTATTTCCTCGGGTTTATACCCCAGAATCTTTTCAACAACAGGACTCGAGTAAGTGTATTTCCCATTAACATCAACCTCCCAAATCCACTCTAGAGTGTTCAAGGCGATATCGCTAAACCTCTTCTCCCTTTCTCTTAATGCGTTTTCCATCATCTTACGCTCGGTGATATCTATCGAAACGCCGATTGTGCACGGCTCTCCATTTATGGTGATAGGTTCCAGCGAAAACAGCCTCGTGCGGATTTCGCCTGATTTCGTACGGTAGTCAAATTCTTCGTTGTAAATCCTGCCCTGTTGCTGCATCATCTTGCGCATTTTAGTGTGGTCTTCAGGGCTTGCCCAGATATGCACGGAGGTTGAAGTGTTGCCTATCAATTCTTCCCTGGAGTAGCCGGTTATCTGCGTATAACTTTCATTTATATCGATAAGCTTTTCGTCTTTTGCTGTGGCAATGGCAATCGCTTCCGGGCTGGCATGGAAAGCCTTGGAGAACTTTTCCTCAGACTCTTTTAAAGCATTTTCCATTTTCTTCCGCTTGGTAATGTCATTGCCGATGGTCAGCATACAGGGTTTACCGCCGAAATTAATCACATCGGCCGATAGTAAAACGTTACGCATCTCGCCTGATTTGCTCCGGAATAAAAACTCTTCATTTTCAAAATGGCCGCGTTTCTCCACTAGCTGTTTTATCCGGTAGCGGTCGCCGGGATTTACCCAGATATTTAACTCTTTGGTTTCATGCCCGATTACCTCTTCACGGGTATATTCGTTGAAGGAGATAAAGCTATCGTTCACTTCAAGGAATATGCCGTCTTTCAGGGTGCAAATGGCGACGGCCTCGGGGATGGCATGGAATGCCTTGGAGAACTTTTCCTCCGATTCTCGTAAAGCCTCCTCCGCCTGCTTCCGCGCGGTAACATCGCGCCCATATTCTATAATGCCGGTTATTTCCCCTTTCTGCGTATCGAAGATTGGAAAAGTATGAAGTTCAGACCAGCCGGTAATCATGCCATCAGGACTATGTCTGGGGACAACTTGATTGGCAGCTTTGCCAGTCTCTAGAGTCTGCATTGTGGGGCAGGCTTCACACGGCTTGCTCCGGTTGTGACAAGCCTCATAACACTTTTTGCCGATAAGTGGCATACCATGTGCGAACCACTTTTCCGCTGTTTTGTTCGCACTGATAATATTGAGCTTATTATCGAGGACGGTAATGCCGTCCTGAATGCCGGTGAGAATGCTGCTAAGGAAAGCCCGCTCTTTCTGTAGTGCTTCCTCCGCCCGCTTCCGCTCGGTGATATCTGTCGAAACGCCGATTCTGCACAGCTCGCCATTTATGGTGATAGTTTCTATCGAAAACAGCCTCGTGCGGATTTCGCCTGATTTCGTACGGTAGTCAAATTCTTCGTTGTAAATCCTGCCCTGTTCCTGCATTATCTTTTGCATTTTAGTGTGGTCTTCTGGTCTCACCCAGTTATGTGTGTTTGTAGTGGTGCCTATCAATTCTTCCCTGGAGTAGCCGGTCATCCGTACATAACTTTCATTTACATCGATAAATTTTCCGTCTTTTTCTGTGACAATGCCTATCGCTTCCGGGCTGGCATGGAAAGCCTTAGAGAACTTTTCCTCCGATTCTTGTAAAGTCTTCTCTATCCTCGCGCGTTCGGTAACATCGCGGAAAATCCCCTGAATAATTGTTTTATCTGCCAGCTTCGCGGCGCTGGCGGAAACGTCCATAGGTATCTGTGCGCCGTCAGCCCTCTGGACGACGATATAATCGTTGACATTACCCCCTCTTTGAACATGGTCCTGAAAGAGTCGCTTATACTTATCGGCAAGTTCCGGAGGATGAAGTTCACTCTGGTGTCTACCTATTATTTTTTCCTTAGGCAGACCCAGCAGGTTGCATCCGGCCGTGTTTATATCCAGTATTGTTCCGGTTTCTGTATCGACCAGGACAATCATATCTCTGGCATTATCGAACAGGTTCCTGAACTTCTCCTCCGATTCTCGCAGCGCTCTTTCAACCTGTTCATGCCGCCTTAATTTGCTACCGTTCCCGTGCTTCTGTATCCGTTTAATGGCTGATGTGGTAGCACTTGAAATATTACTTCCCCGCTTTTGTATTCGCTGTGGGCTCATATTCATTATCCTTCACCTGTCTCTTGCCTGATAAACTCAAGCCGCTCCTCGGAAGGTTTTGCTAATGCATTAATTAGCAATCTGTAGCAATTTATTAACCAGATGCTTAATTATTCATAACTGGTAGTTACCTGTTCAACCAGACCGGTTGGATCGCAGGAATAAGTACCCTGTGTGTTTGCTGTTCTCAAATAGTTTGGATACAGTGGGTGTCCGATAGGGAAGGATGACATATTACCCGTTGCCGCTGTAGCTGTAACTGTGGTAATATGGGCTTTCGCCATCATCGTATCCATCGCCGTTTGCACCGTTACGAATTCGGCCTTGGCGGCTTCAACCTGCCCTTCATCGGCTAACCCGATTACGTTAGGCAGGACGACGGCGGACAATACCCCCAGTATCGCCACGACGATAAGCAGTTCAACAAGAGTAAAACCTTTTTCTAATTTGCGGAATTTCCTAAAACATCTACGCATTTTAAAACCTCCTGTTATTTTTTGATTATTTTTGTTGTTCATAACGCTCCTTATCATTAATTATTAATAATGCAGGTACGAATCACGGTTCTATTCATAGCTTTCATGTGTTTTATTGCCGGCAGGCATTCCGTACCTGGCTAGGAATTCAGATAAGTCCTCTCTGCCTATCCGGTAATGCCCGCCGGGTAGGCGGAAGGCGGGTATCTGCCCGGCGCCGATCCACCGCAGAACGGTAGTATTGCTCACACCGCAGTGCTTCGCAATGAAACCGACTGATATGTATTCCTGGTTTAATTGTTCGATTGTTTTAAGCAAGGTAACCTCCTGTTTTGCATCATTCCGCATAACCATGTTTTTCTAGACAATCGGAACTGTCAATAAATTTGGTGTTTGCAATGCTTGTTATATTTGGAGTATATAAATGGGCTGTCACAACCAGGTCACAACGTTAATCTAAAACTTCACAGATAAATCACAAGAGGTTTTGCGATAAATATGCTTTTCCTTAAAACGGAATATATTTTTGCCAAAAAATGTGTGATGATTGGATACTCTTAAATGTGAGTTGAAGTCTTGACTGTACTTGTTTTCCCGGGGAGTTACTAGTGACCGTTACCCAGCGGAATTTTATGTTTCTCTGCGAAACTGAAGAACTCATCTCTGTGTATTCGGTTCTGTCCGCTCGGCAGCCGGAAGGCAACCAGATTGCCTTTTTCAATCCACCTCAATACGGTAACTTTACTCACGCCGCAGTGCCGGGCTACCGCCCCGGTAGTAAGATATTGCGGGTAGTGATTCTCCAATGCGTTTTCCATATTATTCCTCCTTAAAGTCAATTACTTTAGGCTACTATTGATTGATTTATCTGGCTTATTATGATTATTGAAGTTAAATTATTCCTGACGCTCTTCACGGCATTAACCGAATTAACGAAAGTTCTGATATTACTTTAATATCCCGGGTTAACTATCTAATCACAAAGAACGATGTTAACATAACAAAAAAATCACAATAAAGAGATTGTTATTAGACAAAAATAGCCAATCGCGGCCTATTCTGTGGGGAGTGGATGTGGGGATGGAGTGACAGGAGATTACATTTCAGCGCTGATGCAGTCTATATATCATTACCAGTAGCTGTGGCCGGCCTTGCCGGTTACATAAGGGTTGTCCCGGCGTTCGGCGCCGATAGTTGTCTCCCGGCCGTGCCCCGGATAGATAACCGTATCATCCGGCAATACCATTAATTTATTACTGATGCTTTCTAAAAGCTGCGGGCGGCTGCTCCCCGGCATTAGAGTGGTGCCGATGCCGCGCCGGAAAATCGTATCTCCGGTAAATACCCCTGCGTCTGTAAGCAGGCAGATGCTCCCCGGCGTATGCCCCGGCGTATGTATCACTTTAAAGCTCATCCCGCTGATATCGACTGTATCGCCTTCACGCAGCAGGCGGTCCGGCGGATGTGGGGTCTTGTAAGATATGCCGAACTGTGAGCTGTAAGAGCCGCCGCTTTCCAGGAAGTCGGCATCGGCTGCGTGAATAGCCACCTCGGCGCCGGTTTTATCCTGTATATCGTACAAAGCCGCGATATGGTCGGAGTGACCGTGCGTCAGCACGATGATTTTAATATCCAGCCCGGTATCGGCAATCGCCCGGTAGATATCATCGCCGTTTCCCCCGGGGTCTATGACCAGACCCTCTCCGGAGGATTTCTTGCCTGCAATGAAACAGTTGGCTGATAGCGAACCCACTACCAGTCTTTTAATAATCGGTTTTTCGTCCATTTATGCTCTGCTATTTCTATAATATCAGGAAGGCTGGTATTTCCAAAATAGCAAAGTCGCATAAAATTGGCAAGTTTAACCCGTTGTGGAAAAAATGAGGTAATCAGGGTATGCTTTGGCTCTTGAGAATATCTCTTTAGGTGTGAGACTAATAGGCGATAGACATGTTTTGATTATAAGGGACTCGCTGCAGCAGCGAATTTATCCTGGCATGCAACTCCAGAGGCCCGAACGGCTTGCGCATAAAGTAATCGGCGCCGGCGTTTATTGCCTTGACACAGGTTTCCGTGCTGGCCTCGTAGCTTATCACAATCAGGGGAATTGAGGTCGACCGGCGTAATTTTTCACAGGTCATCCAGCTTGGGGCATAAGGGTTTTCTAATAAAACTGCCAGGTCGTAATTCCGCGTTTCCAGCTCGCGTGAGGCTGCGTCTGGATCCAATACGATATCTACCCTGTAGCCTGCCCCTGCGATTAACTCCGGTGTTGTTGAAGTGGCGGTGTAGTTATTGATAAATAGAATCCGTTTATTCATTGGTGTATCTTTAATTTAATACACCGCGTCCTCTCTTGAAACCAATAGAACATCTATTTCGCTTAAGGGTTAACTCGCATTGTCCTTTTCGCTATAGGAATTAATTGAGGGGTAGCACCCAGTAAAATTTGAGTATTTTTACTAATGTCAAGGTTTGTTATGGTTATATCATTGGTGCAGGAATGCGTCGAAAGATAGAATATCTTATATCTACAGAGCCTTGAAGATGGACAGGTAAAGTATCGTTAAAATAATCTCAATTAATTCTTGCTTGTACCATGGCATTAAGAGTAAAATCAGACCATGAAAGCGGAAATTATCGCCACCGGCACTGAACTCCTTCTCGGCGAAGTGACGGATACCAATACCTCCTTTCTGGCGCAGCAGTTGGCTTCGCTTGGCATCGACCTCTATTTTACGTCCTTGGTCGGTGATAACTATGAAAGATTATTAGGCGCTTTAAAATCTGCTTGTCAGCGCTCTGACCTCATTCTCACCACGGGCGGTCTCGGCCCCACGCAGGGCGATATTACCCGCGAGGCTATCGCCGGTCTTTTCGGAGAAAAAATGGAAGCGGACCCGGTGCTGAAGCTGGCTATGGAAAAATTCTTCGCCGAGCGGGGCATCGAGATGACGCCCAACAATCTCAAGCAGGCAATGCTTATTCCTTCCGCCCAGGCTATTTCCAATCCCCGGGGCACTGCGCCCGGCTGGTGGGCGGAAAAGGAAGGTCGTATCATTATCGCCATGCCCGGCCCCCCTGCTGAAATGCAGCCCATGTGGCAGAGCCATATTGCTCCTGCGCTGCAAAAGCGAGCCGGCGCCATCATCCTGTCACGCACGCTTAAGACCTTCGGCCTGCCGGAATCCACGGTTGATGAGCGCCTGGCAGCCCTGCTAAAATCCCCCAACCCCACCCTGGCTTCATACGCCAAGCAGGATGGCATTCACCTGCGTATTACTGCCAAGGCTGATACTCTGGAAAAAGCCCAATCTATGATTTCCCAGCATGAAAAATCTGTCAGGAACGTAATTGGCGATTATATCTGGGGCGCGGATGATGACGTACTGGAAAACATAGTCGGGGAAATGCTTATTGCTAAAAAGCTGTCTCTGGCTGTGGCTGAATCTTTTACCGGCGGTTCGCTGATACAGTTGCTCTCTCGCGCTCCTGAAAGTCGTCTTTTCTTTAAGGGGGGATTTTTCACCGCTTCGGATGAAGCTAAAATTTCCCTCGGCCTTGTCTGGGGTTCCGGCGGTGCCGGGAATATCGCTAAGGCAATGGCGTCTCTTGCTCGCGATAAATTTCAGGCCGATATCGGCATCGGCATCGAAGGTCATACTGAAACCGTCGATAATATCCAGATGGCTAAGGTCTATATTGCCGTCGTCGGCCCCAAGCCGATGTTGCCTTTAGTGCGGGACTTCTCCGGTCGATTTACCCAGGTAATAGGTAGGATTGCCTATCAGGCCCTCATCGAATTGAGAAAATATCTGTCTTAAGAAAATATCTGTCTTAAGAAAATAGCTGACTTGGTTCTCGGTTTCACCATTGGCATTACCTCCAACGGCTCTAGGAAGAAATCAAAAGTGCCCCCAATGGAATTCGAATCCATGTTGACGGCTTGAAAGGCCGCTGTCCTAGTCCACTAGACGATGGGGGCATACCTGTTTAGTATATCAAAAAATAACTCATTCGGACAATATTCTACTTGTCTTGCGCAGTTGCCTCCGTCTTGTCTCGTATCTTCCCCTGATGTTAAAATAACGTATAGTGGTTGATTTTGCGTGAGGTGACATAACATGCCCGTTTACGAGTACGAATGCGTACACTGCGGCCACCGTTTTGAATTAAAGCAGGGTTTTCATGATAAACCCCAGGCCGATTGCCCGCAGTGTAAAAAGAAAGCCAAACGCGTTTTCCACCCCACCCCAATTATCTTTAAAGGCAGCGGTTTTTACGTAACGGACCACCGTAAAAGCGGTGATGTCTCTAAAGCAAAAGAGAGTTCCGGCCCCGAAAAACCTAAATCGGAAACAAAGAAGAGTAAAGATTGAAGGCGCTAATTCAGCGGGTCAGCCAAGCCTCGGTCACTGTGGATGGTGAGGAGGTAGGGAAAATAGGGCAGGGGCTGGTAGTATTGTTGGGGGTAGCCGTCGGCGATACGGAAAAAGACGCCCAATATCTGGTGCCGAAAATCGTTAACCTGCGCATTTTTACTGACGCCCAGGATAAATTTAATCTCTCTGCCCTCGATGTGAACGGCGAACTCCTTTTTGTCAGCCAGTTTACTTTATTAGCCGATGCGCGCAAGGGTCGCCGCCCCTCATTCATCGAAGCCGCCCCGCCCGGACAGGCTGAAGCTTTATTTAATTACGCCGTAGGACTGGCGCGGGAAAGCGGCCTCAAGGTTGCCACCGGGCGTTTCCAGCAGCATATGCAGGTGGAAATCCATAATGACGGCCCGGTCACTATCATGCTGGATAGCCGCGATAAGGTCGTTTAAACATTAACCGGGAAACTTGACAAAGATATTCTTTTAAAATATAATTGCAACCAGGTGCAATAACAATGAGTTGTGTCGCTACATTAAAGGAAAAAGGGCTTAAACTCACACCGCAAAGGATTTTGATTGCGGATATCATACACGATGCCAAAGGCCATCTAACTGCTGTAGAAATTATAGGATACGTTCAGGCAAAGATGCCCGGGGTCAATAAATCCACCATCTACCGTACGCTGGATATGCTGGAAGAAGCTGGCTGCGTCTATAAAAGCGAACTGGATAATGAGTTCATTTATCACCACGATAACGAAGGGCATCATCATCATTTAAAGTGTAGCCAATGTGGCAAGACAATAAGTTGTGATGAAGATATATTCGCATCAGTACAGAATTCGCTCATGAAGAAATACAGCTTCAGCGTCGACTTCAAGCATATGGTTATAAATGGAATTTGCAGGGAATGTAAAAATAAGAATAACTAAAATACCGAATAGGAGGTAAAAGGCTATGGCATGTTTACTCGTTCCCATGGGGGAGGCTATTGTAACCACGGTAGTGCAGAAGGTAGTAGAACATAGAGAAAAGAAAGACGGTAGTGGAAAAGCGGCGAATGCCGGACTCAAATGGGGTCATAGGTTGAGCTGGCTGAACAAGATGTTATGGGGTGGCACTATAATGCTGGCGTTAGACCATATATTGAATGGAGAGATTATTGCCCGGCCGCCCTTTTTCACTGCTCTGGCAAATCCGGCAGCTATGTTGCATGAGATGGCTACGGTCGGCGTGGCGATGGCCGCTGCTGTAACCGCTGTTTGGGGAATCATAGTTGTCATTGCGGAAGTTAAGGCCAGGGCCGTGTCTAGAGCAAAAAGAACCCTTTCGGCTTAATTAAATAAGATAAAGACTATCGGGGTGACTTATATCAGCTTTAAAGTCTGGCTTTCCATTTCCAGGCTGATGTCCAGCGCTTTATAAGAGTGGGTAAGCGCCCCGATAGAGATAATATCCACGCCGGTCATCGCTGCCTGGCGGACGTTTTCCAGCGTGATTTTCCCTGAAGCTTCAAATTTTGCCTTCCCCGCTGCCATTTCCACCGCCTGCTTCATTTCATTTATGCTCATATTGTCCAGCATGATGATATCCGCCCCGCCCCTCAATGCCTCCGCCGCTTCTTTTACGCTGTTTACCTCTATCTCGATGGTTATGCCCGCGGGCGCGTTTTTTCTCGCTTTCGCCAGGATATCTGCCAGGCTCATTCCCATTGCCCGCAGCGCCGCTATGTGGTTATCTTTAATTAAAACAGCTTCGCCCAGGTGCATCCTGTGGTTATGTCCCCCGCCCATCCGCACCGCATATTTTTCCAGCAGGCGCAGTCCCGGGGTAGTCTTGCGCGTATCGTAGATTTTAGCCTCTGTTCCTTTAACTTTAGCTACGTACTCTGCCGTCAATGAAGCAATGCCGCTTAGTCTTTGCAGGAAATTGAGGGCGGTGCGTTCCGCTTCGAGGATGCTGATGACGCTGCCGTCTATCGTCGCGGCGATGTCTCCCGGCTTAATCGCTGCCCCGTCTTTTATCAGGATGTCGACCTGTACCAGAGGGTCGATATATTGAAAGACTCGTTTCGCTATCTCGATGCCGGCCAGGATGCCTTTTTCTTTCACCAGCAGCGTTGCCTTGCCCGTCAGGTCGGTCGGTATCAGCGCCTCGCTGGTGACATCGCCCTGCCCCGTATCCTCCTCTAACGCGATGTCGATAATCGCGTCAATCTGTTTTTCCGTAAGCTGGCTTGTGCTCATTTCGCTGTATCGTCGCGTCGCAGCGACACGCTGCCCTTATTGACTCTAATCGTGGTGCCGGACTCGACTTTAATGATTACGCTGTCTTCTCTGACGCTCTCAATGGTTCCGTAAATGCCGCCGGCGGTGATGACTCTATCGCCTTTTTGTAGCCCCTGCATCATTGTATGCTGCTCCTTCTGGCGTTTGCGTTGCGGTCTTATCATCATGAAGTAGATAAAACCGAAAAACACCACCATAATGATAATCATCGGCCAGATGCTGTCGAAGGTGCTCTGTTCTCCCGCCGTCCCGGTGGCATTCCCACTTCCGGCGGGCGTCGCCGTGGCGAGACAGCTTGCGCTTAATAATAGGACTGTAACCAGCAGTCCCGCCATAATTCCGATTTTTAAGATATTCTTCATTATTCCTCCGTGTTCTTGTTGATCTTCCCTATTTTACCCTGCAGTGACCATGCACTCGTTTTTTCTATCTTTATTTTGACCAGCTTCCCGTAATAGTCCTTGTTGCTGCTGAAAAATACCAGCTTGTCTGTGCGGGTCCGACCGTACCACTTGCCCCTCTTTTTCCCTTCCACCAGTATTTCTCTTACTTTGCCCGGTAAGCGGGCGTTAATCTCGGACTGTATTTGCTCCTGGAGTTTTTCTATTTCATTCAGCCTTGCCTTTTTCTCGTCGGGCGGTACGTTGTCCT